>JANNWD010000221.1:0-8109 GCA_031408315.1 Bacteroidota bacterium | reverse complement strand
TAATAAATCACCTCATCAACTCCTCCTGCATCCTTCTCACCCTATCTTCCAACTTTTCGCTGCTTACATTTTCTCTTATGCTATCTACTTTTAAAGGAAAACAAAATGGCGTTAGTTGTTGGGGGAAGGTGATAACTATTTTACTTTGTTGTATTCGTTGTAGCATATCTCTTAGGCGTACTTCTTCCATTTGTTGGTCAAATACTTCTTGATAGGCTTGGCGTAGCAAAATATTATTGGGTTCGTACTGGTTAAACACATTAAATAATAAAGAGGCAGAGGATTGTAAATGCCTTGCCTTTTTTTTCTCTCCAGGATAACCTTGAAAAATTAATCCGCCAATAACAGCAATATCTCTAAACTTACGTTTTGCCATTTCTGTACTGTTCACACTTTTTTGAATATCGGCAAATAAATTATCAGCAGTAAATAATTCGTACACATTACTATCATCAAGAGGGATGGGTTGATCGCTTAATAATTCAAAACCATAATCGTTCATTGCAAACGAAAAAGTTATGGGCATAATTTTTCCAATACGATACGCCAAAATAGCCGCCATAGCTTCATGCACCAATCTTCCTTCAAACGGATATACAAATAAATGAAAGCCATCTTTAGTTTCAATGTGCTCAATTAATAATTCGTTTTGTTTTGGTACGGCAGATATTTTATTTTGTAAGGCAAATAGTGGTTTTAAAATTTGCAACTCTGGTACATCATTTTCTTGCTGACTAACATCTAACGCTTCTCTTAATTTTTTACCCATATTGCTGCTAAGGCTCATACGGCCACCCATCCAACTAGGTATAATACTTTTTTTATTGGTACTTTTTTTTACCATCACCGTCATATCTTTTATCATCACTAATTCTAAATTTCTGCCAGCAATGGTAAAGCTATCGCCAATTTCTAACCTACTAATAAACCACTCTTCAATAACACCAATAAAGCCGCCAGTTACAAATTTTACTTTTAACATAGCATCGCTTACAATGGTGCCAATATGCATACGGTGTTGCATGGCAATGCGGCGGCTAGTAATTTTATGTAAACCATTTTCAAAAACGTCTACTTTTTTATATTCATCGTATTGGTGTAATGCTTTACCACCAGCGGTTATATGCAATACTATTTCATCAAATTCTTCTCTGGTTATTTCATTAAAGCAGTAGGTACTTTTTACTTCTGTAAAAATTTGATCAGGGAAAAAACCATCGCCTACAGCCAGTGTACATAAATATTGTATTAGCACATCAAAGCAAAGTAAAAGTGGTGGTTTACTTTCAATAAAATTTTCTGCAACAGCGTTTTTTAGTGCAGCGGCTTCTACCAATTCTAAACTATGTGTAGGTAAAAAATAAATTTTGCTAACAGCATCTGGGCTATGTCCACTTCTTCCGGCTCTTTGTAAAAACCTTGCTACCCCTTTTGGTGAGCCTACTTGTATTACGGTTTCTACGGGTCTAAAATCAACGCCTAAATCTAAACTGGCTGTGCATACAACGGCTTTTAATTTTCCAGTATGTAAATTATCTTCTACCCATAGGCGTAACTGTTGCTCAATACTACCATGGTGCAATGCAATAGCACCAGCCAATTCTGGTGCAGCGTTTAATAAGGCTTGATACCACATTTCTGTCATTCCTCTTGTATTAATAAAAATGAGTGTGGTGGTACTTTGGTCAATGATGGGCAAAATTTTATCAATCAATTTTATTCCTAAATGCCCAGCCCAAGGATATTTTTCAATTTCATCGGGGAAGATGGAATGGATTTGTATTTGTTTATGAAGGTCGGCTTTTACTACCTCACCCCAACCCCCCTCCGAAGGGAGAGGGGTTTTTAAGTCTCCTATATCTTGTAGCTCTTTTATTGGCTTTAAGAGTACATCTTTTGCTTCTTCTAAATTTCCAATAGTTGCAGATATGCCCCAAATTGAGGATTGAATATTGTAAATTGAGGATTGAATATTTATTATTCTGCTAATTGCCAGCTCCACTTGTACTCCTCTTTTTCCGCCCATTAACTCATGCCATTCATCTACAGCAATTATTTGCAAAGTAGAAAAATAGGCAGCGTTATTTTTTTGTGCTAACAGCAAATGCATACTTTCGGGTGTAATAATTAACACCTCTGGCATATTGCGTTTTTGTTGTTCTCTTACTTTTAAATCCGTATCACCATTGCGTATGCCTATACGCCATTGCGTATCCAATTCTGTAATTACTTCTTCCATTGCTCTGCCAATATCTTTTGCTAAAGCTTTTAATGGGGTTACCCATAAAAGTTGTAAACCATTATTTTTTTTAGTTTGATATTGCTTCGGATTTTGATTAATGAATTGTATAATAGCACCTAAAAAAACAGCATACGTTTTACCGCAGCCAGTGGGTGCATTTACTAAACCACTTGTATTATTTAGTATATGTTGCCAAGTTTGTTCTTGAAATTGAAAAGGGGAACGATTATGTTGTTTAAGCCATTTGTAAATAATTTTATAACCTGTACTTTTTGCCAAATTCATAAGGGCAAATTACAAATTAAAGGGCTAACAAATGATACTATATTTACTAGAAATATTACCTTATCAATGTTATCATCCCATTCAAACCCACATCTCTGCCAGTATCGCAAGTGGCTTCTAAAACATACACATAGCTATCCATTTTTTGTTTTGCTCCTTTATATGTTCCATCCCAACCGAGTGTTTTTATATTGGGTAAAAAATTCGATTTACTAAAAACAATATTTCCTGCTCTATTAAAAATAATGAATTTTTTTATGTTTTTTATTCCTCTTGTAAGTGGATAATACATATCATTAATATTATCGTTATTGGGTGTAAATGCTGTAGGCATGTGTATATTAGCATCTTTACAATCTACAAAAATTATAATACTATCGGTGGCTACACAATTACTATCGCTAGTAACTTTTATAAAATAGGTTTGCTTATCCAAAGCTCTTCCATTTACAATTGGGCAAGTTGTACAATCTAAAGTCCCTAGCGGATTCCAACTGTAGGATGCTGTATTTAAGCTGTATATTGGGCTAATGGTAAATGGGGAATTATATGGGTAAAATTTATCTGGCCCAGCATCTACCATTGGTAAGGTTTTTAAATTCACAATTACATCAACTGTTTTTGTAAAACATCCAACACTATCTTTTAACGTAGCCGTATATGTAGTACTAACTTTTGGGAAAACAATGGGATTGTAGGTAGATGTATTTGTAATATTGGTAATAGGGCTCCACGTAATTACTTTGTTTGGCGGCAATACATTTATGGAAATGCTATCGTTTAAGCAAATAAAAACTGGGGTAGTTACTGCACTAGCAGTAAAATTATTAATTACAGTTATTGATGTACTATCTATAACACTACAACCAAAAGAATTTGATGCTGTAGCAAAATACTTTGTTGATGTATTTGGGTTAGCGAATGTAGTATCACAAGCTGTACAACTTAAATTAGCTGGCGGACTCCATAAAATATTATCGGTATGAAATGCAATCAACTGGGCACTGCTTCCTTCACACAACGTATCGCTACGTGGAATAATGCGTAAAAATGGTAAAGGATTTACCGTTAATAGTTTTGTTAAACTGTCTTTACATCCATTTATATCAATAGCTACAAATTTTACATTGTAATTGCCTGCTACAGTGTATTTTGTTGGCGTAGGTTGAAAGGTGGTGTCGTTAGCAACATTAATTCCGTAGTTCCAGTAAGTTGTTGTAAACAAATCGGGCAATAAAAATGGAACTGATGAGTTCGTCATTTTCAAAGTATCGCTTAAGCAAATAGCAGCAGGCATTGTAAAACTAATACTTGGTCCTTTAACTATAATTCCATGATTTAAGAAAATAGTATCGGCACAATATTGTGGTCCGTTATTTATTGCCACAAAATTATTATTATAATTACCTAAAGTATTTGCTGGTAGTGAAAATGGGTTGGCACCGTTAGGGCCTAAAATACTACCTAATACATTCCACTCATAGGTTTTTGTTGGGTTACTGTAATCATTAGTAATTGTAAAAGTGGTATTAGTGTATTTACAAATAGATACATCAGGGTTGGTAAGTGTAGGTGTTGCGGTGTAAATGGAAACTGTAGCAACATCGCTACAGCCCGTAATATTATCGGTAACAGTAAGTGTGGTTATCCAAGTACCGTTTATAGGATAGGTATGTACAGGGTTTACAGCATTGCTGTTAGGGCTTCCATCTCCAAAACTCCATGTTATTGTACTTTGACTGCCTTGTGTGGTATTTGTAAATGCAAATGTATTTTTTGCAGCACAGCTATTGGTATAATTAAACGATGTAAGTACACCTATAATATCAATAGTTAAGTTTTGAGATGCTCCTGCACATCCATTAAATAAGGGGGTTACGATAACGTTTTTTAAACCAAGTGTTAAATATTTATGTGTTGTATTATTGCCTGTTATAATAACAGTTGTACCATCTCCAAAATCCCATCTATATGCATTTGCATTTGTTGCGTTTGCAAAAAATTGTGGCGTTTCACTTCCGCAATAAACTAATTTATCGGTATTAGCTACCAAATTTGTTGGAGGTATTCCGTATGCAACTGCAGGATAATTATAAGTATTTGTGCATCCTCCACTTGTGGTTATACTAACCGTTGGTAAATAACTGCCAACAACTGTGTAAGGATGGTTATTTATTCCTGCGGCAGTATTACTAATGGGGCTACCATCTCCAAAATCCCAACTGTAGTTAGAAACATTATCGCCGATAGGCAAATTTGCCGATGCCGAAAAATTAGCAAGAGTAGGTATACAGCCACCTACAGGTACTACACTGGCTGTTATTGGCGGCCTTTGTACATTAACAGCGAAAGGTGCTGTGGCAAAACATGCTGTTGCAGCAATAGCTTTTACAGTGGCAGTATAAGTGCCAAATGCGGCATAATTATATGATGTAGTGGGAGCCGTAGTTGTTACTGTTCCTCCATCTCCAAAAGTCCATTCGTACGATATTATTGTACTTGGGCTTGATGCTGTAAAATTTATTGCACCTGGTGTGCATATATAGTTTTTATTGGCAGTAAGTGTAGCGGTAACAGCAGGGTTAATAACAATGGTTTGCGGCGAAGCTGTAATAGCCTCATTGGCAAAAATTGCTGTTAACGTTACATTATAAGTACCTGCTGTAAAATTTATATTGGGGTTGGGAGCATTACTAGTTTGTCCATTTCCAAAGTTCCAACTATATGCTATAGGGTTGCCTGTACAAGTTTGCGTAAAATTAACGATGGTTGGGCTACAAAATAAACCATTAGCACTTTGGTAGGTAAAACTGGCAGTTTGTGCAAAACAATATGTACTAACTAGGATGGTTACTATTAAGGATATAATTTTTTTCATTTGCAGTTTTTGAATTGAACGTTGGATGTTTTACTGGTTATACAATATTAAACACTTTATGTTAATCTAAGTTTAAATTGAATATTTAATAATTTGCTTTATATAAAATAGCGATTTAACTAATTCCATACAAGTTTCTTGCCAAAATAGAGTTGTTACTACTTTCCTAACTTTTTTAAAAAAATATTACTACAAGCATAGAATTTCTTTCCCCATTCAATTCCTTTTTGTTCGATTATTTTCTTTGAAAAAGTAGCAACTATAAAGGAAAAAGATACAGTAAAGCAATAGCAAAAAATAAAACACCAATTTGTTGAAAATATTTTTTGTAAGTATGGTAAAATAATTTTGTTAAAATGATATGCAAAAATAAAATGGAAAATATAAATTGAGTAAGAAGCTCTTCCTATTAAAATAAGCATCCTCATATTTAGTTTATCAAACCGTTTGAATATCTCTATTAAGAGTATAAATACTAAACTACAAATAAATGGCACTATAGTTATTGAAAAATAATGTATAAATAAAAAAATTGAAAGTGTCATTAATAAAGTAAAAATTCCAATTAATAACTTAGTTTTTAGTATACCCTTAGTAATTTTTTGAGTAAAAAAATAATACGAAATGCTAATAAAAAAAACGGGTAATTGATTAATGATATTACAATACCAAAAAGAATTATTAGATATATCAAAATTGAAATACGCAACTCCTATGTAAAAAAATAAATAACTAAATCCAAAAAAAGATAGCGGTAAAACAAAAAACCAATACTTATTTTTTATTTTAGTATACCATAAAAATATAAAAGGAGCTACCACATAAAAAATCATTTCAGTTCCAATGCTCCATCCGCCTGGTACTATATTGTTGTTTGCAGGTGCATAAAAGCCATGCACAAAAAATACATTAGCTAAAATATTTGTTAGTGTATATTGTTGGTGTAAACCTGCTACGCTAGGATATAAATAAATATAAATCGTTGTTAAACTAAAATAAATCAATATTCCAACATAGTACAAAGGAGCAATTCTAAAAAATCGTTTAATATAAAATTGTAGTATTCTAGCACTATTTACGCCATTTTTTTTCAATGAAGCACACTGTGTAATACCAGATAAAACAAAAAAAAGGATTACACCCATTTGCCCAAATTCTATTCCATTATTTAACCAAACAAAACTTGTTTTAGCAATTTGTGACGTATGTACTAGCATAACCATTAAAATAGCAATACCTCTTAAACTATCAATATAATCTAATCTGTCATTTTTTTGAACTGTCATTTGATAAGCTAGTATAACTTTAAGTAGAATTATTTTTATATCCAGCAAATTTAGTTTATAGTCAGATGTTTTTCTATTCTTTGTAAAGATTAGGTAATGTGTTATTTTTGCACCCTTAAATAAATACAAAATATGTTCAATTCGTTAAGTGAAAAGTTAGAAAGTGCCTTTAAAAACCTTAAAGGCGAAGCAAGAATAAATGAATTAAATATTGCTAATACGGTAAAAGATATTCGTAGAGCATTGGTTGATGCTGATGTAAATTATAAAATTGCAAAAGAATTTACAGATAAAGTAAAAGAAAAAGCAACTGGTGCAAAAGTTTTACAAGCGGTTAATCCGGGCCAGCAAATGGTTAAAATTGTGCAAGATGAGCTTACCGAATTAATGGGTGGCAATACCAGCGATTTTAATGCCAATGGAGCACCAGCTATTATATTAATTGCAGGTTTACAAGGTAGTGGTAAAACTACTTTTAGTGGCAAATTGGCTAATTATCTTAAAACCAAAAAAGGCAAATCGCCTTTGTTAGTGGCTTGCGATATTTACAGACCAGCGGCTATTGATCAATTAGAGGTACTGGGTAGCCAAATTGGTGTTGATGTTTATAGCGAAAGAGAAAATAAAGATGCTGTAAGCATTGCACAAAATGCAATAAAAGAAGCCAAGGCAAAAAATAAAAATGTAATAATAATAGATACAGCAGGGCGTTTGGCGGTGGATGAAGTGATGATGAGTGAAGTTGCTAATTTAAAGAATACTATAAAACCACAAGAAATTTTATTTGTAGTAGATAGTATGACGGGGCAGGATGCAGTAAACACTGCTGCGGCTTTTAACGAACGATTAGATTTTACTGGTGTAGTACTTACAAAGTTAGATGGAGATACAAGAGGTGGTGCAGCTTTAAGTATTAAATACACTGTAAACAAACCCATAAAATTTGCTAGCAATGGCGAAAAAATGGATACGTTAGACGTTTTTCATCCAGAACGTATGGCACAGCGTATTTTGGGTATGGGAGATATTGTTAGTTTGGTAGAAAAAGCCCAAGAACAATTTGACGAAGCCGAAGCGGCTAAATTGGAAAAAAAGATTAGAAAAAATCAGTTTGATTTTGAAGATTTTAAAACCCAAATACAGCAAATAAAAAAAATGGGTAACTTAAAAGATTTGATGGGTATGATACCTGGAGTTGGTAAACAAATAAAAGACGTAGATGTTGATAATGATAGTTTTAAAGGTATTGAGGCTTTAATAAACAGCATGACTTTACATGAAAGAAGAAACCCAGATTTAATAAACCCAAGCCGTAAAGCCCGAATTGCAAAAGGAGCTGGTAAAGATATTAACGAACTAAACGCCTTTTTAAAGCAATTTGAGCAAATGAAAGGGATGATGAAGATGATGAATAAAAT
>JANNWD010000220.1:0-5498 GCA_031408315.1 Bacteroidota bacterium | reverse complement strand
AAACTTAGCTACCGATAACTGAGTACATACCTCCTGAAAAAACTTTTATTTGTGGCAAAATGCTTCCTGTATTCCATAAATAACTATCAAAAATATTTGGAACATTTAGTGTAATACTATCTCCTGTACACAAGTATTTATCTGTACCTAAGTTTATTGTAGGAGAATTTTTTACTGTAATTTTTACGGTATCAGATAAGGTACAATTGTAACTATCTTTAGCTTGTACCCTGTAAAATGTATCAATAAATGGAAAAACTTTTGGGTTGAAAGAACTTATATTTAATATATTATAATTAGGAAGCCAACTGTAATTTGTAAACCCAGCAGTAGCATTTATTGTAACGGTGTCTTTGTTGCATTTTTCTAAATCACCACCAGCCGATAAAGCAATAAATGGATAATTAGCTACCTCTATCGTATCGGAAGAAATGCTATTGTCGCAAAAGCTTGTAACCGTTACATAGTATAAACCTGGCTGTGTTGCAACAAATATTGAGTCGGTAGAACCATCTTGCCAGGTATACGTTTTAAAACCACTTTTAGCATTTAACACTATACTTGAGTTGTAACATTTAATGGTATCGGCAGAGCCTAGGTTAACTTGATTTTGTGTGGAATTGATTACAATAGGTATTGAGTCTAAAATTTGAACACAACTATTATAAATACTGCCTACAATTTTACCTTGCCATGGGGCGTTAAATATAAATTTGAATGTGGTATCGTTTACTTGTGTAAAGGATTGTAGATTGGGTATTTGTAAATTAAATTGTACAGCCGAGCCACAGCCTATATTTTTTCTGGCAGTTACAATTATTGGTTCAAAAGGGCAAAAGATATTTTTAGCAGATAGTAATTTTACACTATCACAATAGTTTGTTTGTGTGCACTCAAAAGTTGGGGTGCCAAGTGTAAATAGATTTTTTGCAATAGTATAAGGTCTTATTTCGTAAAAAACATTTGAGCCTATTGAATCCAACCAAGATATATGATTTACAAGTTGATATGGCTCTGTAAAAAGAGTACTATCGAATTCGCCAAAACATAAGCTGGTAGTATCAGAATAATGAATTTTTGTAAAATCTAGCTTAACAATATCTTGAATACTATCACTAATATTTCTAATTGATAAATCACCATTATTAATTCTTATGGTAGGTGTTTCATAGGGCATGCCTCTATTTACAGTATGAACTTTTCGTTTTTTAATTATGACATTATTTATTAATTGGGCTTGATATAAATTAGCAGTGTAACCACTAATGTATTCTAGCATGGTAAAAAAAGCTGTACCGTCTTCGTGAGGAGTAATTTTTGTATTATAAAAATTGCTTTCAACACTGCTTCTTATACTTACCGCATTTACAAAGTTCAAGTTACTATCTAATTCTACAATGCCAGCTTGATACAAAGGATTGGTGCTTGGAGGAAATTGAGAGCTACCCCATAAAGGGCTACCCAATAAATAATTTCCATTATTTTTTTTTGAGAATGTAGGTATTCCTGTAAACCCAAATTTAAAAGGTAAACTACTAGGTGTAAAAATTTTAGTAGAGATGGTATCACCATTCAATTTATTAATTTTAATACACGAAGAGTAGGTGTTATAATTGTTATTGAATCTGCCAAACGAAATTAAATGGTCAGATTTAATGTCTATTCCAATAGGCGTATCAAAAAAACTACTAAATGGTTGTTGATAAAAATTACTCCAAACTATATTTCCACTAGATAAATTGAGCTTAATTATATTTCTACCTTTTTCCCAGTTAGGGCCAGTTAAATATGCAAAATTGGGATCAAATAAATCTTGTTTACAGTCCTGTACATAAAAATAATCTGTACTACCGTTTCCATTTCCCCACAATCTTGATCTAAATATCTTATTCCATATAACATTGCCTATACTGTTTATTTTGGTTAATATCATTAAGTCGTTGCCTGATACATTATCTGTGGTGTAACCAACTAATACAATATTACCATCTGCTAACTCCATACTTTGATAATATGACAAATGGCTACCTTCATTTATTCTATTTAAAGTATCGTAATAATTAGCCCAAATAATATCCCCATTTTCACTTGCTTTTATTGCAAAACCTGCACTTACTTCATTGTTAAAATGAAAATCGTCGTAAACGCCTAGTATCAAAATACTATTATCCAATAGACGTTTAGAATTATTTACCAATAGTACGGTAGAGTCTCTTTTAAATGCAAAAATATTTGAAGTGTCAATACAACTAGTAGTAACAAGGCTATTTAATATTGTATTATTCTCAAAAAACGATTTATTTATTGTATAGACTTGTTTTGCAATTGAGTTGGTTGATGAAAATTGATAATTAATTTTATTTTTAACGTTGCTTTTTTTATTGGTTATACCTTGAATTCTTAAAACTGAATCCAAAGATCTTCTTACAATTGCATCTGTGTTATTCGATTGCGAAAAAATACTATGAAATAAAAGAGTAAGAAATAAAGTACAAATTATTTTCATACGCATTAGTAAATGTTTATAGGTAAACAAATATACTAATTTGTTAAATACGAATAGTTCTAACTATCATGTAAAGCAATTTTAAATCTATAAAAACCCTACCCCCTCAAAAACCCCAAGGCATACACAATAGGTTACAGTTTTTCTGTTAATGCTTTATGTATTTGGTATGTTATTATTTTTCCTAACACACTCTAAATTTATTTATATAAACCTTTCTTTAAACAAGATATTTTATCTCTCAAAATAAAACACTGTATCAATAAAATATAACTTTTCGTTTTGTGTTAATACATTTTGGTCGTGTAAATCTTCTAAAATAATGCCTAGTTCAGCATTAAAGTAGTCGTAGTTTTTAGTAATTACAAAACCATTAGCAGCCATAAATTGTACAACGGCCTCGTTATTCGTTTTTTGTGTAGCCGTTACAAAAGGTTGTTCTACAACGGCATAAACTATTTTGTTTGGGCTAATATAAAAACCAAGTAATTTGTAAGCGGTATCGCTAAAAAAATAATTATTTAGTAAAAGATTTATAAAGTAATCGTACCAAGTGGCGTAGTAAATAGCATCATTTAACTTTAATACACTATTGCTATTTTGTAAGTAAACTTTTTGCTCTGCTCCTTGAGATATATAATTGGCTTCGTTTATGTTAGTAATCCATAAATTATTTGCAGAAATATATGCTATTAGTCTCTCTGTTTCTTCTTTTTTGATGTACTTATCTGTTGCAGCCATTGGGTTTGCTGCTTGGCTTGCTGCAAGGTAACTGGCAACTGCTTGGATAGCTGCTCCATGCACAACTTCGCCCTTTCCTGAAATGATATGCTGTAATTCATTTTTTATGTAATTAACTGATTGCAAATTTATGTTAGTTTTATTAATAAAATTTTTCCCATTTTTATACCCTCAAAAACCCCAACTCATACACCATAGGTTGTAACTTTTCCGTTAAGGCTTTATAGGCTTCTTCAAAGGGTTTAAAATTTACTGGTGCAAAATCGCCGCTGGCATTACGGGCTTGTAGGGCTTTGCGTATTTGGTACCACCCAACATCGGCTCTATTTAGTTTTAATTCTTCTCTTACGGTGTGTACATCGGTAGTGGTAAAATAGGTTTGCCAAAGTTTTTTGCCTTCGGCCATTACTTGCTGGGCCAGTGATGACATCTTTTGAAAAGATTTATCCTGTGCTAATACTTGCTGGGCTTGTGACGATAGAGATGACATCTTTTCAAAAGATGTCATCTCTGGTAACGCTGCAATATACTGCACCATAAAATCGCTTTCAAACCTATCGGGGCTGCCTACTTCGGCTTCGGTAAAAGGGATGAAGTGATTAACAATACTCCAGCTTTTACCATTCCATTCTAAATTATTTGCACTAGCGGTAAGGTTGCTGCCGTTAAACAACATCCATATTAAACAATCGCTTTTAAAGGCATTGCTAAGTGGTTGTGTTGGTTGTAAAAATTGGTCTCTATCGTTTAGCCAAGTAGGTTTTATTACTCTACGAACTGTAAAGATGATGGCAGCTTGCCAGAGGTTTTCTGGGTTTACAAAAAATGCTCCTGCACTATTAAAACCGGATGAAACTATTGCAGTGGTTCTTACGCTTTGCATATCATTTGAAGATAAATACAAACTACCAATAGCATCATCAGACCAAAAGCATCCTCTAACATCTATTGTTCTTGTTGCAGGAGAAATAGCGTTCTTAAGAGGGATGACAGGTTGTTTATTAACTTTAGGTCTTTTAACCCAAGAGTTTAAGAAAGTATTACTGGATAAATTGTAAAAACTTTTCATTCCAATTGGATTTGAATTCTTATCCAAAACATCGGTAATGATTTCTGTAATTACACTTTTCTTTTTTGTATTTTGATTTGTTTTCCAAACTAAGAAACCTATTGGAAAATCTCCCTTCAAACCATCAAAAGATTGGCTATGTACTACAAAGCCTCCTAAATATTCTGCACTCCAAACCTCTCTAAATTTTTCAAAGTTTGGTGCATTAACGTATTTTAGTTTACTAAACATAGCAAGTGTTGCAGTGGGAATTTCTTTCATTATTCTTGCTACAAACTGAGTAAATAATTCTCTTTTGGCAAAGCCAAATTCTTGCATATGATTTGCCAATTTTGTACTAGCTACATTTGTCTTAGCATCCTCATTTAAAGAACTTCCACTCTCTGCATACGGCGGATTTATCAACACTAAAATCTTTTTACCATCTGCAATGGCTTGTTGTAAATTGGCTGGTATTTTATTGGTAAGTGTGTAATCTATTTTACCATCATTAGTAATATCATCATTCAAATAATCGTATTGAAACCTTGTGGCGGCTACACAGGTTTTGGTGGCTTTCATAACATCTACATCGGCAGCATCTAACGTACTCATGTATATGTTACGGGGGTTGCTGTGCTTAACTTCTAAATTTCCTACGCCACAGCACATATCCCACACTATATATTCTTTTTGCCAATTGCGGCCAAGGGTTTCAGTTAGTTTATCGTAGGCTTTATCTACCACATGTAATGGAGTGTAGTAAGCACCTTTAAAGCTACGTTCGTCAAGCGGTATAAGGCTGTCTCTTCTCTCCAACAAATAATTGCGGTACTCTTGCTTTGGTGGTTTATGGTAAATTGCCCAAAAGCTGCGGTAGCCTTCTTTATTGCCTAGCTCATATATTTTGCCTGCAAGGCTAAATACGGGGGCATTGTTTTTATGTAGTAATTCGGCTGTTAAATTATCATGAGTGCTTACGGTACCATCATGCATAATATCGGCAAAAAATAGTAAGGCATAATCTTCCTCGGCTACGCCTTTTATTTCTTTACCAACCATGGTTACCCATTTATCAAAAACTTGCTTTAGGTTGTCTGGCGTAATTTGTGTACGTATAATATCGCCTTTTTGTATGGCATTTTTTAAGGTGCTAATAAACTCCTCTTCATGCGTTTCTATTTTAAAACTTACAAAGTGTGT
>JANNWD010000219.1:0-1968 GCA_031408315.1 Bacteroidota bacterium | reverse complement strand
ATACATAATTTTACAGAATTTAAAATACAAATGTTGAATTGGGTAAACCAGTTCAACATTTTTTGTTTTTTAGATAATAAGCAATATAATTTTACTACACCAAGCTTTGAATGCCTTGTGGCTGCTGGCTGTAAAAAAAATGTTACCCTACAAAGCGGCAGTGTATTTGAGCAATTAAAAACGTTTGCCAAAACCAATAATGAATGGTTGTTTGGGCATTTGGGGTATGATTTAAAAAACGAAACGGAGCAATTAACTTCAACACATTTTGATGGTATACAATTTAGTGATGTACATTTTTTTGTACCTAAAATAGTATTGCAACTTAATGCTACAAACCTTACTATTTTTTGTGAAGATGAAAATGCCAAAGATATTTTTGTAGCAATACAAAACTTTCCAACAACAATTAATGATAAGCCGATACCAAAAGTTACGATCAAAAATAGATTTACTAAAGAGGAATATTTACAAAGCATTCAAAAATTACAACAACATATTGCCAGAGGCGATTGTTATGAAATAAATTTTTGTCAGGAGTTTTATGCCGAAAATATATTAATAAACCCTTTAGCTATTTACACTAAACTAAGTACTATTTCTCCAACACCATTTTCGGTTTTTTATAAGGTAGATGATAAATATTGTATGTGTGCTAGCCCAGAACGATACATAAAAAAAATAGGTAATAAAATAATTAGTCAGCCAATAAAAGGAACGGCTAAACGAAGTAAAAATAATGTAGAAGATGAAAAAAGTAAAACCAACTTGCTACAAAGCCAAAAAGAACGTAGTGAGAATGTAATGGTGGTAGATTTGGTACGAAATGATTTAAGTAAGGTTTGCAAACAAGGTACAGTTAAGGTTGAAGAATTATTTGGTATTTACAGTTTTCCGCAAGTACACCAAATGATAAGTAGTATTGTAGGAGAGGTTGATGAAGATATTAATTGGGTAGATATTATACGGCAAACTTTTCCTATGGGTAGTATGACGGGTGCACCAAAAAAAAGAGTAATGCAACTAATAGAGGAATACGAAAAAACAAAACGAGGGTTATTTAGCGGTGCAATTGGCTACATAAATCCAACTAAAGATTTTGATTTTAATGTTGTTATTCGTAGTATTTTATACAATGCTACCACACAGTATTTATCGTTTACCACTGGTGGTGCAATTACCTTTTACAGCAATGCCGAAAAAGAATATCAAGAAAGTTTATTGAAGGCCGAGGCAATGAGAACGGTTTTAAAGTAATTTTTGTGTTTTTAGTAAATAGTGTTTTAACCCTCTCCATTTACCGTTATAATACCCTTTGCCTAAGCCCATACAATTTGCACTTTTGTTCTATAAATATTTATTTATAAAACTCAAGCAGCAAAAAATGAAAAAAATTACTACACTTTTAACAACACTGGTATTATTTACCAATGTGTTTTCGCAAACTACCGTAGGCATGGTTGCCTATTTTCCTTTGAACGGAAATATGACCGATGCTGGGCCTAATAGTATTGTTGGAACTAATTTTGGAGGTACTGCTACTACTAATAAAGCTGGTATTACAAACAGTGCCATCAACTATGCTAATCCTAGTAGTACAGTGCCACAATATGCCACACATGCGGTAAATGCTAACACAAGTTTTGGTACAAATCAAAATTTTACTATTGCGTTTGCTTGCAATATAAGTTCCTTACCTCATCCTGGTGGGTTGTACGATAATAATTTAAATTATGGTGGCCCTGGTATATTTGCCTGGAATTCAAATGGGTTTCTGCAATTACAATTTAATTTTAAAAACGGTAGTGTAGGTACTACCAATGGAGCTTTATCTTTAGGCACTTGGTATCATATAGCGGCGGTAAGAAATGGTACTGTAACCAGTATTTACATAAATGGTGTTTTAAATGTAAGTGGCACACCAGGTGGTACCGCACCTACATATTCTTTTCCGGCAAGGATAGGCAG
>JANNWD010000218.1:0-3947 GCA_031408315.1 Bacteroidota bacterium | reverse complement strand
CAATTCCTTATAAGCTGTAATTATTTCTTCCGAAATCCAAGTGCCGTCTTGTCCATCCCTCGTAATGGTTTTACAATGGCTAATAACTTGGCCAAAGGCTTTATTAATAGTAAAAGTAAATTGCCTTTTTTTTATAGCAGTATGCATACTTTTACTAATTTTTATTTCGGAGGGAAATAATACAAACCTAGGATTTGGGCTCCACCAAATTATTGGTTCATCATCGCTATACCAAGGGAAAATTCCATTGCGGTAAGCTAATAATAATCTATCACTACTTAAATCTCCACCAATGGCTAAAATACCTTCTTTATCTGCATCGGTAGCAGGAGGAAAGTATAATTTATTGGAGAGTATGTGCATATAATTTAAGTCCTAAATTGAAAACTTGAAATACAGGTGCATGAAAAGTGAAGTTTAGTAAGCCAAGTCCCAAATCAAAAAATCAAACATCAAAAAATCAAAGATTTTTTTTCTTACTCACCAATTTTAACTCCTTAATAATATTGGTAGCGCCAGCAAATTTATCTACAATAAAAAGTACGTAACGAATATCAACCATTATATTTCTGCAAATACTTACATCGTAATTAACATCACTCATAGTCCCTTCCCACACTCTGTCAAAATTTAAACCAATTAAATTACCATAAGCATCTAACGCAGGGCTGCCGCTATTACCGCCAGTAGTGTGGTTTGCAGCAATAAAGCAAACAGGTTGTTTACCGTTTACACCGTATCTTCCAAAATCTTTTTTCTTATATAATTCAATAATTTTTGCCGGTACATCAAATTCATAATCTCCGGGTTTGTATTTTTCCATAACGCCATCTAAGTAAGTATAAAAATCATACTTGGCACCATCTTTTGGCGTATAGCCTTTTACATTACCATACGTAACTCTAAGTGTGCTATTAGCGTCTGGGTAAAAACTCTTATCACTAAACACATCCATTTGTGCTTGCATGTATAAGCGTTGTAAATTATTTATGTTGCTTTGTATGGGTACTAAATTTTTGGCTACATTATCGCTAAAAGTTTTTGCCATATCGCTTACTAATTTAAATGCCATATCATTTTTAATGCCTTCAACAACATCTGCAGCATTACCATTCAATAAATTTTTAATGGTTTCAAATGAAGTAAATTTTGATTGCCCATAAACATCAGCGGTAGCTTTTTCGTAATTGCTATTTTGCAGTAAAGAGGAAAAGTAAGGCGATACATTTATTGCTTTTTGATTTTGTACATACATTTTCATTAGTACTTCAAATACTTTTTTATCAACATCAACATCATACTCCCCAAACAAATTTTCTAATGAAATTAGTACTCCATTTTTTGCATCTGTAAACCCTTTTTCTCCATCTTTTTCAAAGGCATTTACTAAACTACGCAATTGTACAGCTATAGTCCCTAGCTCTATCTTTTGAGTTATTTCATTATAATAATCTCTAGCTAAGGCATACGGTTCAATTTCTTTATATGCATCATCCAGTTTTTTTAAAAGATTTAAGTAAACGGCATTCATTTCTGGCCTTGCCAAAACAATTTTTTCAAATACCGCTTCTATTTGTTTCTTTTTACCAACAGCATCCTTGCTACGCAAACCCAACACTTCGCCTTGCCATCTTTTATACGCATTTTGGATAGATGCATATTTAGCAGCGTACTTAATTTTTATACCTTCATCCTTACGCATAAAACCATCAATTACATTTAATGCTTTTTCACGAATTGCAATTTTTGCAGGGTCAAGCACATCCATAATTTGTTTTACTGCGGCACTGTGTAAATATTCTGTTGTACGGCCAGGAAAGCCAAACACCATTGTAAAATCATTTTCTTTAACACCATCTAACGAAATAGGTAAACTACGTTTTGGTTTGTACGGCACATTATCGGCAGAGTAGGGTGCAGGTTTATTATCTTTACCAGCATAAATTCTAAACATACTAAAATCGCCTGTGTGCCTGGGCCACATCCAATTATCGGTATCTTTTCCAAAGTTGCCAATGCTGCTTGGCGGTGCACCTACTAATCGTACATCCTTATACGTTTCAGTTACAAAACAAAAATACTTGTTGCCTTCAAAAAATGCTCTAATTAAAATATCTTGATAGTTTTCTTTTTTTATTGTTGTTTTTAAAGAGGCTATATTTTTATCAATTATACTTTGTCTTTCCTTTTCAGTTAAGTTAGATGTTACACCTTTCAACACATCATTCGTTACTTCATCAATACGAATTATAAATGTGGCAAACAAACTAGGGTTAGTCAACTCTTGCCCCTTGTTATATGCCCAAAAGCCATCTCTTATATAATTATTTTGGATAGAAGAATGATTTTGTATTGCATCAAAACCACAGTGGTGGTTGGTTAGCAACAAGCCTTCGTTGCTAATAACTTCGGCGGTACAAAAACCACCAAAACTTACAATGGCATCTTTCAAACTGCTTTTATTTATGCTATAAATATCGCTGGCATTAATTTTCATGCCCATTTTTTTCATTTGCTTTTCGTTAAGGCTTTGAAGCAATTGTGGAAGCCACATCCCTTCATCGGCAAAGGATTGATGGAAAGATAAAAGGGTAACAACTAATACTAAAGCAATCTTTTTCATGTGTAAATTTTAGATAGACAAATGTAAGATAAAATGTAAAAGGGTTGACAAACGTTGAAAGGTTGTCAACCCTGATTCAAACAACTTTAAATCTTTAACCAATATTTACAAAAGAAGGTTATTGAAAAAACTTATCTTTGTAGAATATTAAATTTCTAATTCGGAAATCAAAAATCGAATATGGTTTTTTGGGGCTGACCGGTTTTGACAGCATAGATCTTTGTAAGTGTAAGCATGTAGTGCGTTGGATAATTAGCACTTTAAATTGAATATTCAACCTTTCAAATGGCAATACACAGTATGCCATGGCTGCTTAATCGATAGATTAGCAACCATTAGGGCCGCCGAGTGGGTTTACCTTTTACCATGCTCCGCCGCCGACTCAAAAACAAAAGAGGTTGCTATTAATGAATGATGTGACATTGATTTAAGATTATTCATCTAAGGAAATTGTTGGTGTGTTTGGTTCCTGCATTTTCTCTACAATTAATGCCAAAATAAACATGTAGAAAGCTTATGACGAGTATGTTTGGACCAGGGTTCGATTCCCTGCAGCTCCACAAAAAAAGGTTACAAATTTTTGTAACCTTTTTTAAATTATTTCTCCACCTCTTCCAAAATATCCTCCATCCTTATTCCACCATGGCTTTCATCATAAACACATTCGCCATTTTTAATTAAAAGTATTTGTGGGCTTTCGTGGTATACATTAAAATCTTCGGCAATTTTTGCCGATATGTTTCTGTGGTTTAATAAATCTAAATAGTAAAAATCTACACCATCAGGCACTTCAGCATTATCCAATCTGTTTTTTGCAACTACGCTAATGCTACATCTTGTACTATGTTTAAAAATTACCTGCGGAGTTTGGGTAGATGATGCTTTTATTTGGGCAAGTTGTCCTTCACTCACCAAATTAATCCAATTCATATAAATGTATTTAATGATTGATTTTTTCAGTCATTGGACATCCGCTTTTACGGCTAGTTTGACAACTACTAAAAATTACTGCTACTGTTACTATAATGCTAAGTGCAAAAAATACTTTTTTCATTTTACTTCTTTTGGGGTAAAAAAACTATTATTGTAAAATTAAACTAAAAACGACGTAATTGGTACAATTATTATACAAAATTTATATTCGGGTATAATTATTGCCTTTTTCTATCGTTTATAAATTTTTTTATTTAAAATACTATAACCTAAAACTAAAACTAAAATGCTTACACTCACAAAACCTATTGCTTTTATTGATTTGGAAACAACTGGCGTTAGCCTTAGTACAGATAGAATTGTAGAAATTGCTATCATAAAAATTTTACCT
>JANNWD010000217.1:0-3964 GCA_031408315.1 Bacteroidota bacterium | reverse complement strand
AACAAGGAAGAATTAAAAGCCTATAAAAATGTAAAAGGTTCTTTTAAATTAGGAATAAGAGTAGCTGCGGAAGAAGAACCCAACTTTCCATTCTATACCTCCAGGTTGGGTATGAGAGCGAAAGATGTACTTGAATTTTACGTAGACCAGATAGAAGGCTTTGAGCATAAATTTCAGCTTAAAATGCTGCACATATTTTTGAATAAGGGTATTAAAGACGATATATATTACTGGAGTGAACTGAATAAAGTGATCAACCTTTACTGCCAGTTAAAAAAGATTTGTCCTGAGTTGGATTCCATCAATATTGGTGGCGGTTTTCCTATCAAACATTCGCTTGGTTTTGAGTACGATTACCAGTTTATGATCAATGAAATTGTTCGTAACATTAAGGTGGCCTGTGTGCGAAGTAAAGTTCCTATGCCCAATATATTTACGGAGTTTGGCAGCTACACAGTAGGTGAAAGCATGGCACATATTTACAGTGTGATAGGGGAGAAAATGCAGAACGACCGGGAAATCTGGTACATGATTGATAGTTCTTTTATTACCACGCTACCTGATACATGGGGTATTGGTGAAAAGTTTTTAATGCTGCCCATCAACAAATGGAAAGATGAATACCAGCGGGTTACTCTGGGTGGTATTACCTGCGACAGCCATGATTATTATGATTCTGAGGAACACATTAACGAGGTGTTTTTGCCTAAGTTAAAAGCAGATGGAGAACCACTGTACGTTGGTTTTTTTCACACCGGTGCATACCAGGATCAGATCAGCGGATATGGAGGTATTAAGCATTGCCTTATTCCATCACCCAAACACATCATAATTGGCCATGATAAAAATGGCAAGTTGGTAGATTGGGTTTATGCTAAAGAACAAACGAGCCAAAGTATGCTTAAAATATTAGGATACTTGTAATGTTAGCGTTTAAAAATTTACATATTTCCATTGCATGCTTGAAAGATGTTGAAGCTATCACATCTTTACTTAACAGTGCTTACCGTGGCGAAGACTCCAAAAAAGGTTGGACAACTGAAGCCAATTTGATAGCAGGTGAAGTACGAACTAGCAACGAAAATTTGCAAAAAGTAATGCAAAAAACTGATAGCGTTGTTTTAAAATTTACCGATGCAAATAATGTAGTAATTGGCTGTGTAAACTTGCAACAGCATGATGCCAAACTTTATTTAGGCATGTTAAGCGTATCCCCATTTTTGCAAAATGCTGGTATTGGTAAGCAATTATTAGCTGCCGCAGATGAATATGCTTTACAACTCAATTGCATATCTATTTACATGACTGTAATAACCCAACGAATAGAATTAATAAATTGGTACAAACGACAGGGCTACACCGATACTGGCGAAAGAAAGCCTTTTATTGAGGACGGCGAAACAGGTAAGCATTTAACAAAATTAGAGTTTATGGTTTTGGAGAAAATGTTAAATTAACCACAGAGTAACACTAAGGTGGTTTCACAGAGTAAAGGAGAAAAGCTCTGTGTAAATCTGCAATAAACCTCCATACCTCAGTGATTAAAACAAAATAAATTAATTCATCTTTTTATACTTTTCATCTAAATAAAATTTGCCATCGCTATTTTTCCAATATCTATAACCATATTCATTATCGTAATATAATTCACCTTCATCATTGGTTTTAGCTTTTTCATTTGGAACGGTTATTACAGCTGGCGGAGTATAATCAGTAGGCGTTTCTATCTCTTCTTTTTCGGTAATTGCTTTTTGTGCTACATTTTTATTGCTACAGCCAACAGCTAGTAAAGCAACAAACACAAAATAAAAATACCACTTATATAATTTTATTGGAGGCATACCATTTGGTTTTTATTTTTATTACTCAATAAAAAGACCAAAAAATGCTAAATAAGTTTAACAAGCTGGTTATTATATTTATTTTAACAGCTAGCACAACAACTATAACTGCCCAAACTGCCCAAGATTCTATTAAAGCAGTAATTAATAAAACATTTGTAGGAATGAAAAATGGCGATACTAATCTTATTAAAACATGCTTTACAGAAGGTGCAATTTTGCAAACTTTTATGCGACAAAAAGATGGTAAAATGGGCTTAACCAAAGAAAGTGTAAGCGATTTTTGTAAAGCAATTGCCAGCATACCCAAAGGAATGGTTGCCGATGAGCAAATTGTTTTTAAAGATTTAAAAATTGATGGACCAATGGCAGCAGTGTGGACGCCTTTTAAATTGTATTTAGATGGTAAATTTTATAGCTGCGGTGTAAATTCTTTTCAATTAGTAAGGCTAAATAGCGAATGGAAAATTCAATACATTTTAGATACAAGAAGAACTAGAGATTGTGTGGAGTAAAAAATTAATCCCCTTTAAGAATAAAGGGGATTTTTTTTAAACCAACTGTATGTTTTAAAAACCAAAACTAAAACTCTTATTGAATGGCAATTTCTTTTGCCGCCACTTTTGCTTCTTCTTTTTTAGGAAGCTCTATGGTTAAAATTCCATTTTCGTATTTAGCTGCAATGTTTGTTACGTCAATTTTTTCATCAACGGTAAAGCTGCGTTTAAATGTTTTTAACGTAAACTCTTTTCTAATACTTTTTGCAGTTTCGTCTTTTACTTCTTCTTTTTTATCTGCACTAATGGTTAAAATAGCAGCATCTAATTTTACAGAAAAATCTGCCTTGTCAAAACCTGGTGCATTTAATTGAATATGGTAGCTATTTGTTTTTTCTACAATATTCACTGGCGGAGAATGTAACACATCTTCTCTTAAACTTTTACCAAAAGCTGTTGGCAATTCATTAAAAATTTCGTTCATTAATCCATCAAATGATTTTGCAAATGGATGTTGTGTTTTTACTAATGTCATGGTTATAAATTTTAAATTGTTATTAATTTATTTAAGTTTCGCAAAATGTATTCCAACGCAAGTTTTATGAAATAATTTCAGCTTTTTGTAAAAAATTACGCCATAATGGCGTTTAAATGTTTACGATAAGACAAAATGGCTATTTTTGTATTTACCAAAACCGAAATTATTTTTTTAGATGCAAAGTTGTAAAAGCAAACAACGTAATTTTGCAATTCAATAAAATTTCAAGCATTTATGTATCCTCAAGAAATTGTACTTCCAATGAAGGAAGAGTTAACAGAAAATGGCTTTGCCGAAATGTTAACCTCTAGTGATGTAGATCAAAAGTTGGCTATAGAAGGAACCACTTTAGTTGTAATAAACTCGGTATGTGGTTGTAGTGCTGGTACAGCAAGGCCAGGTGTTTTAATGGCTGTAAATAATAGTGCGGTAAAACCTACACAATTGGCAACAAGTTTTGCTGGGTTTGATGTAGATGCGGTAAAAAAATTAAGAGAGCATTTATTGCCTTATCCACCATCATCACCTTCAATAGCGTTATTTAAAAATGGCGAAGTAGTTCATTTTATAGAAAGACACAATATAGAAGGAAGAAGTGCACAAATGATTGCAGAAAATTTGATGGGAGCTTTTGAACAATATTGTAATTAACGTATTTATCGGCTGGTTACCGGTAAATTATCCATTATTTTAATGGGTTAGTAAGTATAATCCCTTTGCTTTTGCAAGGGGATTTTTTGTTTTTTCACACAACGAAGCAAAGGTTACCAAGTTACTACGATAAAGATTGAATTTATATAAAATTGCGTTGTTTTCTTTGTTTCCTTAGTTTCTTTGTGTGAAACTATATCAGCTTTGCTTGTTCTTAATTATATTGCACAATAGTAAACTTAAAAAAATCACAAATCACAAAATCATAAATCAAAAAATCACACATCAAAATATATGTATCCCAATTTATATTACGTTTTAAAAGACTGGTTTGGTTTAGAGTGGCATAAGCTAGAGTTTATAAATATGTTTGGTTTAATGGTAGGCGTAGCTTTTGGTGCAGCAGCTTGGGTTATTAGTAAAGAATTGCAACGTAA
>JANNWD010000216.1:0-2825 GCA_031408315.1 Bacteroidota bacterium | reverse complement strand
CGCTGCAGCTGCCGCCAGACCTTGCGTACACCGTAGACTCGGTAGTTGGCATCGAACACGCGCCGCACCTCGATCCGAAGTGCAAGGTCGCGACGTGCTCGCGCCGACAGGTGCAATGGATCACGGCGCTTCGCGTCATGGTCATGGTAGGTTGACGGGGCGATCGGCAGGACCTTGCAGATCGGCTCGACCCCATGAACGGCGCGCTGGTCGTCAATAAATGCGATCATCGCTTGAACGGGCGGTCGAGCTCCGCCTGAGCAAAATACGCCGATGCTTTACGCAGGATCTCGTTGGCCTGGCGCAGCTCGCGGTTCTCGCGCTCAAGTGCCTTCAGCTGTGCCGCAACCTCGGTCGGCACGCCGACGCGTCGGCCGCTATCGACCTCGGTCTTCTTGACCCACTCGTGCAGCGTCTGCGCCGCACACCCGATCTTGGCCGCAATCGATACGACCGCTGCCCAGCGCGATGCGTGGTCACGCTCGTGATCGAGCACCATCCGTACCGCTCGCTCGCGAACTTTAGGCGCATACTTGTTCGTTGTCTTGCTTGTCATCGCTCCACCTTCTCAGGAGTTGGAGCCTCCGACAAACCCGGCGCGGTTCATACTTTTTGACGTGAAGTCCCGTTCTCATGCCCGTCCAAGTGAGTGACGTTATCCCGCGTCATTGTTCGGAAATTAGCGCCATATGTGCTATGCTAAACGGTCCGTGAGAGAGGAACCTGATGCCCGAGTATCTTGCCCCCGGCGTCTTCCTAGAAGATGTGAGCTTGCGCGCCAAATCGATCGAAGGCGTCTCAACTGCGACGACCGGTTTTATCGGGGCTACGCGCTTTGGCGCGATCGATATCGAACCAAAGATTGTCACCTCGCTGGTCGAATATGAGCGTACCCATGGCGGCAAAGCCAAGCTCAATTTCGCCGACAGCGGCGAAACAGACAATTATATGTGGAACGCGGTGCGCGCGTTTTTCGAAGAAGGCGGCAAGCGCTGCTATATCGCCCGCACTTTCACGTCTGAGAATGATGTCGAGCCGCTGTCGGGGGTCGCGCGGGCGCTCATCGATACGAACTTGCTCGACCCGCAGCAGGGGCCGCTCGGCTTCGACATTCGAGCACGCTTTCCTGGCGCTGCAGGTAACGGTTTCGCGACTTTCACCTTTGCGCTCGGTACCAATCGCTTGACCAAGAGCGCTGACGGCATTCTGTCGCTGCACGGCGCCGCGAACCGCGACGTTGTCTGGATCAGCGGGATCGACAAATTTCATTTAGTGCTGCTTGAAGACAGCGGCGCCGAACCGATCTGGCGCTTTAACGCTCGCAACGACGATTTCGCTTCGGGCATCGTGCTACAGGACCTTATTGCCGCTCACGCTGCGGCGATCCCGGCAACGATAGCGACGCTCGATGCGCAGCTGATGAGCTTCAACGATCAGCTCACCGCTTCGCCGCCGCCCAATCGCGACTCCGTGAACGCTGTCCGCGCGCATATCGCAACACTCGAAGCTGAAAAGGCGCGTCTCTTTCACCTCGAGATCATGACGCTCACTTTGTCAGTTCGGTTCGAGCATGCGGACGGAGATCTACCGCCTGTCTCCGTAACCGAGCTGCCACTCGATCCGCAACATATGACCGACAACGTCCCGGATTCGCTATTCGCAGTTTTCGCCGAGGCGCCAGCGAACCAGTTGCTTGCGGGTATCAATCCGCTCGTCGTTGATATGCCCGAAGCGATGACCGGGCTCGACGTGCTGCGCGATTTCAAGCGACTCCATGAGCTAGTCCCCAGCTCGCCCCATTCGCAACCGCCGTCAGCACTGTTCGACCAGCTGATCGCGGGCGACCCCGCGTCCTCGGCGGCGCGCAGCGTGGCATTCTCAGTGTCAGTCTCTGGCGGCAATGATGGCAACACGCCAATGCCATTAGCTTACGAAGGCACCGAGGATCCGTTCAACGGCCGCGCATCCGGCCTCAAAGCGTTTGAAGCTCTCGAAGACATCTCGATCGTTGCCGCGCCCGGATCAACTGCCACTGATGACACCTATGCGCGCGCAATCGTCTGCATGCTAATCTCCCACGCCGAACGAATGAAATACCGCATCGCTGTCGTCGATTGCGCAAAGGGCCAGACAATCTCAGACGTACGCGCGATGCGGGGCCAGTTCGACTCTAGCCATGCCGCTTTTTACTATCCTTGGGTTCGCATCGTCGATCCGCTTACGGGTCAGGAGAACTGCTACCCCCCTTCGGGCTTCGTCGCGGGCATTTATGCGCGCAACGATATTGAACGTGCGGTCTACAAAGCGCCAGCGAATGAGGTCGTGAACCTTGCGGTCGGCTTCGAAAAGTTGCTTACGAAGGCGGATCAGGATGTGCTGAACCCCGAAGGCATCAACTGCTTCCGTGTCTTCGAAGGGCGCGGCAAGCGGCTTTGGGGTGCGCGCACCATGTCGAGCAATCCTGAGTGGAAATATGTCAATCTGCGGCGATATTTCGCTTACATCGAGCGTTCGATCGACGCAGGCACGCAATGGGCAGTGTTCGAGCCCAATGGCGAAATGCTATGGAACAATGTTCGCTCGATGATTCAGAAGTTCCTGCTGAACGAATGGCAAAATGGCGCTTTGCTTGGCGACAAGCCGGAAAAGTCGTTCTTCGTGAAATGCGACCGCTCGACGATGTCGCAGAATGACCTCGATAACGGACGACTGGTCTGCCAGATCGGCGTTGCGCCGCAGCGCCCTGCCGAATTCGTAATCTTCCGTATCGGCCAATGGACGGCCGACCGTAGAATCTAAAACGATCAGCATTCGCGGTTCTGCGC
>JANNWD010000215.1:0-6033 GCA_031408315.1 Bacteroidota bacterium | reverse complement strand
GCTATTAAAAATTTTAATTTACAAATAAACCAAGGCGAAAGAATTGCTATTATTGGTAAAACTGGTAGCGGTAAAAGCACCATTGCACAGTTATTGTTAAATATGTATCAGCCCCAATCTGGTACTATATTTTACGATGGGGTAGCAATTGAAAAAATTAATAATGATGATTTGCGTAACCAAATAAGTTACGTACCACAAGATGTTTTTTTATTTAGTGATACAGTACAAAATAATATACGCTTTGGCGTAGAAAATGCCGATATTGAACAAGTTAAAAATGCAGCCAAACAAGCTAGCATACATACCGAAATTGAACAATTTGAAAATGGTTACAACACCATGATAGGGGAAAGAGGCGTAACATTAAGTGGTGGACAAAAACAACGTATATCAATTGCTAGAGCATTAATTAAGCAACCTAAAATGGTTATTTTTGATGATTGCCTTAGTGCCGTTGATGCCAAAACCGAAAATGAAGTAATTAGTAATTTATATACTTATTTAAACCATAAAACGGCCATTATTATTACTCACCGTGTTTTTTCATTATTTGCTTTTGATAAAATTGTAATTATTGAGAATGGAACTATTGTGGAGCAGGGCAAACATGCCGATTTAATTCTTCAAAATGGCTATTATGCCCAAATGTATGCTAAGCAACAGAAACAACAGACAAATATTTAAGTGTCAAAATTTTGTCATTTAAAAAACAACTATATCTTTGCCTTTCCCAAATGGGATAATCGATAAAAACTAAAACAATACTAAAAGTGGCTTACGAGAATAACGAAAACAACGGCGAAAGAAAAATGGAAAGCGTTTACAGCAAACGTATTAAAGCAGGAAAACGTAGAACTTACTTTTTTGATGTAAGAGAAACCCGTGGTAATGATTATTATTTAACTATTACAGAAAGCCGTAAACGCTTTGATAGTGATGGTTACGATAGACACAAAATTTTTTTATACAAAGAAGATTTTAACAAGTTTGTTAAAGGCTTAAGTGAAGCAGTTGATTATGTGAAAACAGAATTAATGCCCGATTTTGATTTTGATGCATTTAACCATGATACACCATACGAAGGTGGCGAAGAAGGAACTGCTGTGCCAGTTGCTGAAGATACTGCAACTACACCAATTGTAGATGAAGTAACAGCAACAGTTGAGCCAATTGCCGAAGCACCTGCCCAACCAGTAGATAATGGAAGCACTGAGGAAGTGGATAAATGGTAAACTTTTTACCCAAACCAACTGTAGAAAACCTCTCAATTTTTGGGAGGTTTTTTGTTACTGGAGTAAATTAATTTTTTAAAAAAGTTTCGCTAATTATTAGTTTACCCAATTCATTGTAACCTCTTATACTTAGTTTATAGGTATTTCCAATTTCAATTTTATTAGTATCAAATGAAAAATTATTTTGCTCCTTTGATAAAATTATTGATGGATTCCAATAAAATATTTTGTCAGTACTTACAAAATCTGTTTTTGATTTAGGGGTAACCACGTTATAGGCAAATCCTTCATATTGAAACTCCTGTATTATTCGTTTATTAATAGGTGTGTTTTCAGTATTTTCTTTTTGATTTTGCATTACTCTGTTTTTTGTGTAAACCGCAAGTATTCCGCCAGGGTTTGATGAGCTTACAGAGATATGGCCAGGTTCAAAAAATTTTATAATTCCAATATCATTTGCAGTTAAAGTGTTCAAATCTGTCAGTGCTGCAGGGGCCTCATCAATAACTACACCTATACTCCAAAATGTTTGTGAGGATATAGAAAGGTTTTTTGTATTTACAATATTTCCGCCTTGGAAAGCAATATTTTGGATTCTATTTTTTACAAAAGTCCCCCCATTCATCATTCCATCCCTTGTAGGATTTTTAATATTATCAATTAAAAAACCGCTTCCGCCAGAGTAAATACCTGTAGAGTATGAATCGTCTATATTTTGTTTGTTTTTATTTTGGTTTGTTTTCTCTTTTGAATTTATTGCTACAATATCTTTTGCAACTACTGTATCAGTTGGAGAGTTTTTTACTATAACATTTGACTTCATTTTATAATTAAAGCTATATGAAAGCAAAGAATCTATCAGTTTTTCATTTTTGTTATTATCAATATATATATTACAACTAATCTCTTTATTATTATTTGTATAATATTTATAACTAAACTTTTGCAATCCATAAAATATAAGTGAGTCTAAAGTAAAAGTACCATCCGATTTTACTTTTGCTGTGTAGTTATAAACACTATCTGCAGCTTCGTAAGTAAAATTTAAAAAACCATTTGCATATAATTTTTCTCCAGTAGGATCATACACTTTTCCTTTAATTATTGTTGCATAACCATCTGTTATTTTAGGGAATGTACCATAATTTAACGGTGTTTTTACATTAGGTGTAAGTATTTTGTATTGTATAGCAGTAGTGTTTTTATTTGCAGAATTTATTTCGTAAAAATCAACAATTTCCTCACTACTATTTACAGTATAATTATTGGTATAAAAAAAATCAAAATCGGAGGCAGGAATAGAATCTTTAGCATTTATCTTTTCAATTGAAACAGATAAAAATTTATTGGCTTTAGATGAAAAAGAAATATCGCTATGCAAACTATTTTTTGTTGCATTAACTTCTTTTTTAATTATTACATCTTCTAAATTTTTATTATTTTGAATATATATAGATGTAGCGGAAACAGTAACCTTATCTTTATTTTGCAAAACTAATTTAATAACACCACTTGGCAAAGCTGCAATATTTACACCAGATGTAACACTGACATAGCTTTCAAAAGAAAATTGTGCCCTATAAACTTCTGCATTTTTTTGATAAGCTATTACTGTAAAACTATCTTGATTAGCTTGAATTTTATAATTTTTTGAAAGCATAAAATTTAAAATATTTTTTTCAAAAGAAACCTGCATATTTACACCAATGCTATCTGGCTTCGCTAAAGCATATTGATATTTTTTGTTGTTAATATTTAACGTATAAAGTTGATTTCTTAATGGTGTAAACGTAACTTTTGCAATTCCATTATTATCTGTAATAAACCGTTGTACTTGTTTATCGTCTTTATCGGTTATTGACAATTCACAACTTGCAGGTAAATTATTACTGTAGTCTGTTTTTACAAAAAATGTGTTGGGTATATTACATATTAATTTATTATTATCGTAATGCACTTTGCAAACTATTGGTAAATCGTACAAAGTATTTGATGAATTATTGATAATTAGCCTTGTACTTTTTATGATTTTATTATTTATCATATAAGGTGTAAACGCCTCAATAGTGTAGCTTCCTGCCTCTAAATCTTTCGGAATATTAATAAAACCATTTGCACTCGAATTAAAAAGCGGATATTTTTCTTTTGAAATTATTGTTCCATTCTTGTCAGCTAAAATAATATACAAATTATGGTCATCTTCTGTATGATTTATATTGTTTATAACATAGCACTTAAATGCCACTAAGTCCCCAGTAGTACAAGTGTTTTTGGAAAGGTGAAAAAGCAGATTTTGAGTAAGATTTTTTTCGTTACTTAAGGTTTGAGCATTAGTATTTTTTAAGCTAAGGGCTAAAAACAATACAAGTATTAGTCTGGTCATAAGCTTGATAATTTTATAGCAAACCATAAGTACGTTTTGCTTTATAAAGATATACTTAAAATTTGCTGTATGATGCAGAAGTCTAGGTAATTACATATTGGTAGTTAAAATGTATAATTATTGCAGCATTTTTTTATAGCAATTTATCAATCCATTAGTTGATGAGTCATGAGTGTTAATTAATTCATTGCCATTTAATTCTGGTAATATTTTTACGGCTAATACTTTGCCTAACTCCACACCAAATTGGTCATAACTATATATATTCCAAATTACGCCTTGTACAAAAATTTTGTGTTCATATAAAGCTATTAATTCGCCTAAAGTAAACGGTGTAATTTGTTTTACTAAAAAAGAATTGGTAGGTCGGTTGCCTTCAAAAGTTCTATAAATATTATCATTAGTAGTGCCATTCATTAAAGCTTCTGTTTGTGCAAAAAAATTGCTTAATAATATTTGATGATGATTGCCGATATTGTTGTGGCTAATGGCTGGTGCAATAAAATCGGCAGGTATTTTTTGTGTTCCTTGATGAATAAGTTGATAAAAAGCATGTTGCCCATTTGTACCTGGCTCTCCCAAAATTACAGGGCCGGTAGAGTAGGTAACTTTTTTGCCATTTCTATCTACATATTTACCATTACTTTCCATATTGCCTTGCTGAAAATAAGCGGCAAAGCGGTGCATATATTGGTCGTAAGGCAAAATGGCTTCTGTGGTGGTGCCAAAAAAATTGCTATACCAAATGCCAATCAATCCCATTAAAACAGGTATGTTTTTTTCAAAATTTGTAGTAGCAAAATGATTATCAACTTCATGTGCACCTTTTAATAATTCCTCAAAATTAGTATAGCCAATAGTTAGGGCAATAGATAAACCAATGGCACTCCAAAGGCTGTACCTACCACCAACCCAATCCCAAAAAGGAAACATATTTGCTGCATCAATCCCAAATTTTTCAACTTCGGTTTTATTTGTACTTAATGCTACAAAATGTTTGGCAATATGTGCTTCATCTTTTGCAAATTGCAAAAACCATTTCCTTGCTGTGTGTGCATTGGTCATGGTTTCTTGTGTAGTAAATGTTTTGCTAGCAATTAAAAAAAGCGTTTCATCTGCATTTACTTTTTTTAATGTTTCTGCAATATGTGTTCCATCTACATTGCTTACAAAATACGTTTGTATTCCTTCAACCCAATAGGGTTTTAAAGCCTCAGTAACCATCACAGGACCAAGGTCGCTGCCGCCAATACCAATGTTTATAATGTATTTTATTTTTTTGCCAGTATAACCTTTATGTGTGCCGTTATGTAAGTTTTGGCAAAATGTTTCCATTTGTTGCAATACTGCTTTTACATCTGGCATTACATCCTTACCACCAGTAAAAACTGGCTTATTACTAAAGTTGCGTAATGCAGTATGTAATACAGCTCTACCTTCGGTTTCATTTATTTTTTCGCCAGCAAACATTGCCTTTATGGCTTCATCTAACTTACATTCGTTGGCTAATTGAATTAATAAATCAATTGTTTTTTGAGTAGTGATATTTTTAGAATAATCAAACACAATATCTTTTACACACAGCGAAAATTTGCCAAATCTATCTCCATCTTCTGCAAATAAATCCTTTATATGCACAGCGTTTATTTCGCTAAAATGATGTTGTAACAATGCCCAAGCGGCAGTTGTGGTGGGGGTAATTTTTGGAAAACTCACTTAGTAATTTTTAGAGTACAAAGTTAAGGAATAACAGCAGAGACGCAAAGGTGCTAATAATACTTTCTCTACTTGGTAAGACAGCTATTTTCTGTTCAGCAAACTTATGTTTAAAAACGCTGCTGGTTTCCAAAAAAAATAATACATAACATACAAAACAGGTAAATTAGCCAATACTAAAATGATGTAATTATGTATGGCAAAATATATAATGAACAACCATACACTTAACAATGCACATCCTATTAATTTGCCATTATCAACTTTGCAACCAATACCAATTAATAGTATTGTAGCTTTAGTTTTCTCTACAATATATGGTTTTGAAAAATGGAATCCGTTTTTTGCAATAATGATTACTGGTAGTTTTTCATTTTCAATTACAATGCGTTGTTGTTCGTTTAGTTCGTAAATGTTTTTATCATTTACAACTACATATAATTTTAGTACTCGTAACAAAAATTGTTTTTCTCTAAGGATTATTATGGTGGGAGTGGGGTTGATATTTTTATTTTACCGCAGAAACGCAAAGTCGAAGAGTAATAAACCTAGCGTCTCTCCGTCTCTGCGGTTGTAAACAATATTAATCTATAATTTTATCGGTATCAAACCTCTTATGCCCATGTCTACCACTTGGTCGCCATCTAGCGGATTAAATTGTCCGTTTGGTGTAATATCTCTCCACTCAAAACTTTTATT
>JANNWD010000214.1:0-2098 GCA_031408315.1 Bacteroidota bacterium | reverse complement strand
CTCATCATCGGCCTAGCGGTTGCGCCCGGCACGTCCGTACCCGCTGGCATGGCGGCGGCGCTGGTGCCAGCCTCGCTGCGCGCGGTGTTTCCCGTCGAAGGCGGGCGGTTTGATCAAGTTGGGCCGACGTGGCAAGAGGTTTGGGGCCGCAGCGACCTGCGCAAAACCTTCATCGCGGAATATGAACGCTACAGCGCAAGTGGGGCAATTGACATTTTTATTGGCCTACACGAGTAGGCACCATGAACCCCAAGCGCGGCTGGGTGGATTACCACGAGCGCATTGGCCGCATCACGGCGCACATTCATGAGCACTTTGCTGCGCCCCTGTCGCTGGAGCACTTAGCCGAGCTGGCGCATTTGTCGCCCTTTCACTGCCACCGCGTGTATCACGCGCTGCTGGGCGAGACCATTGCCAGCACTGTGCGGCGCTTGCGTTTGCAGCGCGCGTCCGGCTATTTGGCCAACACCACGTTGGCGGTTGCTGGCATTGCGCGTAAATGCGGCTACCCAAACGTGCAGTCTTTTGCGCGAGCGTTTAGCGCCGCCTATGGGCTAAGCCCGAGCGACTATCGTAAAAGGGGCGGCCACACACTGTTTGCAGCGCGTGAGCCTGCGCCTCCTGGCGGCTATGTGGTTGAGGTGCGCGAGGTGGCGTCAGTAACGCTGGCCGGGGTCGATCACCGTGGCTCGTACTTGGGCGTGGGCAAAGCCTTCAACGCCGCCTACGCGCGGCTAGCTGCTTTGGATTTAATAAACCCACAGACGCGCTGGCTGGCCGTTTACTACGACGACCCGTTTGCTGTGCCCGAGGCGCAATTGGCGTCGCGCGCGGGCTTGTCGCTGCCCGCAACAGTTGACGCCAGTGCCGAGCTTCCCGTCCCACTCAAGCGCTTTACGCTTGGCGGCACGCGGTGCGCCGTGCTGCGCCACCAAGGCCCGTACGCCGCGATGCGCGCCGCTTATAAGTGGCTTTTCGGCCATTGGCTAGTGAAATCGGGCTACGAGGCCGCCGATTTGCCAGTGTTTGAGGAGTACCTCAACAACCCTAGCCAAGTAGCCTCGGCGCAGCTGCTGACCGATATTTACTTGCCTTTGACCGGCTAAGCCCCCTAAGCTCCCATTGCTGCGCGTCAGTTGGGAATCACCGGTTCGACCAACCTCGCCAAGTTTTGTAGCGATTCTTGCCAGCCCAAGTAGCAGGCCTCAAGCGGGATGACGTCGGGTATGCCAGCTTGTACGATGGTGAGCTCGGTGCCTACCGAGACTTTTTTGAACGTCACTGTCACTTCCATTTCGTCGGGTAAGTTTGGGTCGTCAAAGCTGTCGGTGTAACGCAGCCGCTCGCCGGGCACCAGCTCAAGGTAAGTGCCGCCAAACGCCATGCTGGTGCCGGTGGTGAAGTTGGTAAACGACATGCGGTGCGTCCCGCCCACTATTGCGTCTAGATGGTGAACCTTGCCGGTGAAGCCGTTTGGCGGTATCCAGCGCGCCATGGCATCGGGTTCAATAAATGCGCGGTAAACCTTATCGGGGCTTGCGGTTAGCACGCGGTGTAATTGCACAGTGTTTTTGGGGTCGGTGGTCGTAGACATAGCATCTCCAAAGTTTTGTAGGTAGCGCCACTTTTATTGCGGCAAGTAGTCAATCATGTCGCCGTTGATGATCCACGGCGTGCCGAAACGGTCAACTAGCATTCCCCAAGTTTTGGCCCAAAAGGCCGGCTGCATGGGCATTTGCACGCTGCCACCCGCTGCCAGCGCGCCAAAGATGGCGGTGGCCTGCTCAACCGTGGCGTAGTTCAACGTTAATGTGAAGCCTTTCATGCCCTCGTACGGCATGCTAGCTTGGGCATTAGGCTGCGGTCAATGAGATTAGTCGGTTGCAATCGGCACCAACAGCAGCTCAACATAGCGCCGCAAATGCGCGACACAATCGGCTGCGATTGCGGCACCGCCTTGCGCTTTGGCCAAGATAAATGCGCCTTGCAGCGCGGCTTGGGTGTAGTGCGCTAAAGACTCGGCGCTCCAATTGGCCTGCGGCGCGCATTGCGCTTTGGCTAGTGCGATATCAGCAGCGATGGTTTGGGCGTGGCTGTC
>JANNWD010000213.1:0-1688 GCA_031408315.1 Bacteroidota bacterium | reverse complement strand
TCTCGCGTCCAGCAGAGGCTACGCCAACGGAGATCGAGTCATACCCGCTCGAAAAGTAGAGGCTTTAAATACCGATCGAAACAGTGAGTCATGCCACAGGCTCCGGAGGCAGATTACCCAACATTCGGACTAGTGTAGAATAGCCTGTAAGATATCGATCGGGTGTATGAGCGGATGAGTAAAATTCAGGCTGTGCTGTGCGGCTACTATGGCAAAGGTAACGGTGGTGACGAAGCATTGCTAGCGTCGATGCTAGAGATGTTGCCGCCACATGTAAAACCATTAGTACTCTCCGCCGATCCTCGCGCTACATCTAAAAGCTATGGTGTCAGAAGTTACGATCGGATGAATAGCGGTTCCGTCGTGCGCGCACTCAGAGAGTCGCAAGTTTTGATTTTAGGCGGCGGCAGTTTGATTCAAGATGCCACAAGTATTCGCAACTCGATCTATTATGGAGGGCTAATCGGGTTGGCGCGACAATTTGGACTACAAACATTCGCGATCGCGCAAGGAATTGGCCCTTTAAATAAACCTTTAACGCGGTGGATTGCCAAACGCGCCTTTGAAAACTGCACCGCTGTCAGCGTCAGAGATCCAGCCTCCGCCGCCTTACTCGAACAATGGGGAATACCTTGTGTCATGGCTCCCGATCCCGTTTGGAGTCTCGCCGCCACTCCCGTCCCCGAACTTGCCAACATTCCCAGCCCCAAAATCGCCGTCACCCTGCGCTCGCACCCCAAATTGACAACTTCGAGCCTTACTACTCTCACCCAAGCCTTAGCCAGCTTGCAAGCCAGTACTGGCAGTCATATTTTACTCGTCCCCTTCCAACCCACTACCGATTTAGAAATCGCCCAGCAAATTCAAGCCCAATTAACCGATAATAGTCAGATAATTACCCTCAGCAACCCCAAACAACTTAAAGGTTTATTTCAAAATGTAGATCTGGCGATCGGGATGCGCTATCACAGCCTAATTATGGCAGCAGCCGAAGGATGTAAATGTTGGGCAATTAGTTACGACCCAAAAGTGAGTAAACTAATGACAGAAATCGATATTCCTGGCTGGGAACTAGCCGATATCCCCACCGATGCCAATGCGATCGCTCAAACCTGGCAATCCCACCTCAATACTGGTAACGCACTCAGTCCTCAATTACTCCAAAACCTCCACCAATCATCACTAGCTCACAAAAACTTGCTAACTTCTAGGCTTTAGGTATTAGGTGTTAGGTATTAGGCTTTAGGCTTCAGGTGTTAGGTTTTAGAAGTAATTGCACATCTACTGCTTACTCCCTACTCCTTACTTCGTACTTCTTACTTCGTACTTCTTACTCCCCGTCCCCCAGTCCCCCAGTCCCCCAGTCTCCCCATCCCCCATCCCCCATCCCCATCCTGCCATGTCCCCAGCAGAACAAGCCAACGCAGACCAAATCATCGAAACCATATATACCACAGTCGAAACCCAACCCGATCGGACTGATTGGTTGACAGTAGTTAGTAATCTGCGGCAAATCAATCGCCAACTAGTAGAAGAAATTGCCAGATTAGAGCAAGCCTTAGCATCTGCCAAGCAGACAGTACATACCCACAAAGAACAGCATCAGATTCACGAAATTACCATCTTGCAACAACAAGATGAACTAAAAATTGCTAAAGATCGCCTCGGATCGCTATTTCAACAATTAG
>JANNWD010000212.1:0-10733 GCA_031408315.1 Bacteroidota bacterium | reverse complement strand
GGAATAATCTAGACCATAAAAAATAAAGTATATTAAATATCTATCGCCTCTCCATAAGCCGCTGCAGTAGCTTCTTTCAAGCCTTCACTCATAGTTGGGTGAGGGTGTACTGCATTTAAAATTTCATGTGCCGTAGTTTCTAATTTACGGGCAACAACGGCTTCGGCAATCATTTCAGTAACGTTCATACCAATCATGTGGCAGCCTAAAAATTCGCCGTACTTGGCATCGTAAATTACTTTTACAAAACCATCTGTTGCACCAGCAGCACTTGCTTTACCACTTGCCATAAAAGGAAACTTACCCACTTTTACTTCATAACCAGCATCTTTAGCCGCTTTTTCGGTATAGCCAACACTTGCAATTTCGGGTGTGCAATAGGTACAACCCGGTATGTTATTATAATCCATAGCCTCTGGATGATGACCACATATATGCTCGGCTGCATTAATACCTTCTTTAGCTGCAACATGGGCTAATGCTTGACCAGGTGTACAATCGCCAATAGCGTAAACACCTGCAATATTTGTTTGCCCATTAACATCAACAATTATTTTTCCTTTTTCTGTTTTAATGCCTAATTCTTCTAAACCAATACCTTCAATATTTGCTACAACACCTACTGCACTTAATAAAACATCGGCTTCTAAAATTACTTCGCCAGTGGCAGTTTTTACTTTGGCTTTTACGCCTTCACCGCTAGTATCTACGCTTAATACTTCGCTGCTAGTCATAATAGTAATGCCTTGCTTTTTGTATTGCTTCTCTAATTCTTTACTAATATCTTCATCTTCTACTGGTACAATACGTGGCATAAACTCAACAATGGTAACTTTTGTACCCATGCTGTTGTACACATAAGCAAACTCAACACCTATGGCACCACTACCGCAAATAATCATGCTTTTGGGTTGATTGGGCAACACCATTGCTTTTCTATATTCTACAATTTTTTCGCCATCAATTGGCATACTTGGTAAAGCTCTTGCTCTACCGCCTGTTGCAATTACAATGTTTTTTGTTTCTATCACTTGCTTAATTCCATCGGCAGCAGTTACTTCAATTTTTGTAGGGCTTACTAATTTACCGTAACCCATCACTACATCAATCTTATTTTTCTTCATTAAAAATTGAACACCCTTACTCATTTTATCTGCTACACCACGGCTACGTTTTATAACTCCTTCAAAATTGGCACTTACATTTTCTACATTTACACCATAATCGGCAGCATGTTTTGCATACTCATATACTTGTGCACTTTTTAATAATGCTTTGGTAGGAATACAACCCCAGTTAAGGCAAATGCCTCCAAGGCTTTCTTTTTCTATAATTGCTACTTTTTTACCTAACTGACTAGCTCTTATTGCTGCTGGATAACCGCCTGGGCCACTGCCTAAAACAACTAAATCGTATGCCATATATAATCTTTGATTTTAAGACCTGCCTACCGGCAGGCAGGTGTATGATTTTTGAATATGCAAATTTAGATGTAAAAAAGGGATTGGCAAAAAGGGAATTTGTAGTTTATTCTAGCACTTTTTATTGAAGGGTACAGCCAGCAAACGCATTTTGTTTATTTTACCTAAGCCTATAAAAATAAAGAAGCCCAATTTATAAAATTGGGCTTCAACTACTTGTATTTAATTTTTTAAAAGTCGTAAAATTATTTACTACTAACAATAATTGATGAGGTTGTTTTACCTGTAATTGGAATGCTCATTCCTTGTACTTCAACATTACCAGTAGTTTCAATAACAACAGTTTTGCTTATTAATAAACCAGTTGCAATATCAACAATCATATCGCCTCTGCTTTTACTATTTGTAACGCTAGTCATTTCCATGCCTTGCATTTCCATTTTTTTATCTACACCTATTTCACCATTAATTGAAAAAGTGGCTTTACCATCTTTTACTTCTTTTAAAGTGTAGGTTGTAGTGCTTTTTGTTTTACCATCTTTATCAGTAGTACTTGAGCTATCAATAAAACTATCGCTAATTTTAATTTCCTTATTACTTACAAACAAATTAAAAGCTGGGCAAGTAGCCATATTACCCATACCCATATTACTCATCATATTGCTCATCATATCAGGCTCTTCATTTACTTTAACTTCTTCTTTTGGTTTTACAATACTTTCTTTATTAATATTGCCGCTACCGTCTACGGTAAATGTAGTTTCGGCACCCACTAATTTATTCATCGTTTTACCCATTGGGCCATCTTTATCTTCTTTTTTATCACTATCGTAATTTATTTCTTGTCCCATTGCATTCATGCCAAATTGAATGCGATCGGTAATGTAACCAGACTCAAAGCCTTTATCTGTAGCTGCTTTAATAGTTAAGGTAGCATTAGTAGTACTTTCAAGAGGTATTTCCATTGTTTGTCCCATTGCCTCTTGAGTCATATTGCCTTTGGTAGAGGTTATAATCGAATACTTTTTTCCTGCATCTAATTTTACCGCTGGAGTATAACTTTGTGCAGCCAAACTTAAAGTAAAGATTAAGGCTAAAGCCGAGATAAAAATTTTTTTCATTTTTCTTTATTTTTTTTAATAGACGACAAAAGTATTTAAATAGTTTCAAATTTTTGTTTTGTAACTAAACCTTAACTAAATTGTTTTATAAACCTTAACATAATTACTATAAACGGTAACTTTTATTAAACAAACTACAAACCTAATGAAGAGGAATTTACTATTTTTTGTTTCGATATTTTTTTTTCTAAATCTTAATGCACAAGATTTATCTTATTATTTACCTAATAATGTAACTTATAATTCATCTATCCCCAAACCTGCGGCTATTATTTACCACGAAGTTGGTGAATGGCATATAACGCATGATAGATTAGTAAATTATATGAAAGCCATTGCTACAGCAGCTCCAAATAGGGTTAAATTGGAAACAATGGGGCTTACTTTTGAAAGCAGGCCACAGGTTTTATTAATTATTTCTGCCAAAAAAAATTTAGATAAATTAGAACAAATAAGAGAGCAACATTTGCAATTAAGCAATCCTCAAAAATCGGCTGCGTTAAATATAAATGATATGCCTATTGTGGTTTATATAGGTAATAGCATACACGGCAACGAACCTAGCGGAAGCAATGCCGCATTAGTAAGTGCTTATTATTTGGCAGCGGCACAAGGGAAAGAAATAGACCAGATATTGGATAACACAGTTATTCTTTTCGATCCTTCTTTTAACCCCGATGGCTTACAACGATTTAGTACATGGGCAAACCAACATAAAAGTAAAAACTTGGTTACGGATCCCAACAGCAGAGAGTTTAACGAGGTATGGCCAGGTGGCAGATTTAATCATTATTGGTTTGATTTGAATAGAGATTGGTTGCCTGCGGTACACATAGAAAGCCAAAATAGATTAAAGTGGTATCATAATTGGAAGCCCAATATTTTAACCGACCATCATGAGCAAGGAAGTAATGCTAGTTTCTTTTTTCAGCCTGGTGTGCCAAGTAGAGTAAACCCACTTACACCAGCAAAAAACCAAGAGTTAAGTGCCAAGCTAGGAAAATTTCATGCAAAATATTTAGATAAAATTGGCTCTCTTTATTTTACCAAAGAAAACTATGATGATTTTTATTATGGCAAAGGTTCCACCTTTCCCGATATAAATGGAGGTGTTGGTATTTTGTTTGAACAAGGTAGTAGCCGTGGACATGCTCAACAAACGGTAAATGGTATTTTACAATTTTCTGCCACAATAAAAAATCAATTTGTAACTACATTATCTACGTTAGAGGGTGCGGTAGCTTTACGTAAAGAGTTTTTAGAATTTCAACGAAATTTTTACCAACAAAGTGCTTTACCCGATAACAATGGGTATGTTTTTGGGGATAAAAATGATAAAGCAAAAACATTTCATTTTATACAAATGCTACAAAGGCATAATATAGAAGTAAGGGAACTTGTAAATGGGTATAAAGAGGATGAATTTGAAAAAGGAACTAGTTACTCTGTTGCTTTAAATCAGCCCCAAAAGGGATTAATAAAAGGAATTTTTACTAAGCAATTTACATTTGCCGATAGCTTATTTTACGATATTACCAGTTGGACAATGCCGTTGGCTTTTGGCTTGCCCTACAAAGAAACAATTGTAAATGCCATTAGTGCTAATGTAGTACCACCAATTGAGTTTCCCATGGGTGAAGTTGTTGGCACAAAAAGCGATTACGCTTATTTGTTTGAATGGGATGAATTATACGCCCCTAAAGCTTTGTACGAATTACAACAAGCAGGATTGATAACTAAAGTAGCTACCAATTCATTTACAATAAATACAACGGTGGGGAGTAAAAAATTTGACTATGGCACTATTTTATTGCCAGTAAAAATGCAATCAGTTGCCACAGAAAATATGGCTAGTTTGATACAAAATATTGCACAAAAAAATGGAATAAAAGTGTATGCCTTACAAAGTGGTAATGCTAACGAAGGAAGTGATTTAGGCAGTAGTAAGTTTCTCTCTTTAATAAAACCTAACATTGCCATGCTTGTTGGCCAAGGGGTAAATGCTACCGATGCTGGAGAGGTTTGGCATTTGCTAGATCAACGAGTGAATATTACTGCTACACATTTAGAAATTGCTGCTTTTAACAGAGTAGATTTGACTAACTACAACACCATAATAATGCTTGGTGGAAATTATGGCGAATTAAATAAGGACAAATTAAAAACATGGGTACAAAACGGTGGTAATTTAATTTTGTTAGAAGAAGCGGTAACATGGGCATCGCAAAATGGTGTAAATAATGTGGTAATAAAAAAGGTAAAATCGCCAATGGATAGTACACAACGATTGCATTACATACAACAAGAGCAAATTACAGGTGCACAACAAATGAATGGTGCAATTTTTGAAGCTATGATTGACCTTACACATCCATTAGCTTATGGGTACAATAGCAAAACGGTAAGTATGTTTAAAGCCAATAAAGTATTTATGGAAAAGAGTAAAAATCCTTTTGCTACGCCATTTTATTTTGGTAGTAATCCTTTACAAAGCGGTTGGGCAAGTGCCGAAAATTTAGCGGCTGTAAAAAACAGTGCATCTGTAATTGTAAATACTGTTGGCAGTGGCAGAATAATAAACATTGGCGATAACCCCAATTTTAGAGGCTTTTGGCTAGGAGGTACAAAGCTTATGATGAATGCAATATTTTTTGGAAAAATAATTGATGGAGCAAGTGGGAGGGGAGAGTAGGGGTTTAATTATTTTAAACACCTTCTATACAACTGCACCGTATTTTCCAATCCTAAATAAATGGCATCGCAAATTAGTGCATGCCCAATTGAAACTTCCAATAAATTAGGAATGTTTTGAGCAAAATATTTTAGATTGGTTAAATCTAAATCATGCCCTGCATTAATGCCTAAGCCTAATTCGTTTGCTTTTGTTGCTGCGGTAATGTATGGTGCTATTGCTTTTTGCTCATTGCCAACTGCAAACTCTTTAGCATAAAACTCTGTATAAAGCTCAATCCTATCTGTACCTGTTTCTTTTGCACCTTCAATTATTTCTACAACAGGGTCTACAAAAATAGAGGTACGAATGCCAGCATTTTTAAAAATGCCAATTATGTTTTTTAAATAATCTTTTTGGGTAATTGTGTTCCAACCATGATTGCTAGTTAGTTGATGATGACCATCGGGGACAAGTGTTACTTGTGTGGGTTTGTTGGCCAATACTAAATCTACAAAACTTTGTTCGGTACAATTGCCTTCAATATTAAATTCGGTTGTTACAATTTTTTTAAGGTCGTACACATCGGCATAGCGTATGTGGCGTTCATCGGGTCTTGGGTGTACAGTAATTCCATCGCAGCCAAAGCGTTCAATATCTTTTGCTGCTGTTATTAAATTGGGGTTATTGCCGCCACGGCTGTTGCGTAAAGTGGCTAGTTTATTTATATTAACGGAGAGTTTTGTCATATTTTATTTTTTATTTCACACAACGACGGAACAAAGAGAACAAAGAACACAACGTTCTAAAATATGCTTTGTAGCTTGGTAACCTTTGTTTCTTTGTGAGAAACCTTAAATGCAAATTTACACTAAAACATATTCTATTGCATAGTAAAAGTTCCCCAATGGTATGCAGTACAAGTGAGTGACACAAGGATGATGCTATGAAATACCAATGCTAGTAACACAATAAAAAATCATCCTAAATCAAAATTATCATAAAAATCAGCGTTCCAGGTCCTAAAATAAAACCCCAAGCTAAAAAGCCCGGGGTTGTGTATTTATTCACCTTTATTACTTATTACTAAAACAAGCAGTAAAGAAGTTGTATTAATATCTGTAATGTTCTGCCTTAAATGGTCCTTCGTTTGAAATACCTAAATAAGCAGATTGCTCAGTTGAAAGTACATCTAAAACTACACCAATTTTTGCTAAATGCAAACGGGCAACTTTTTCGTCTAACACTTTTGGTAATACATAAACTTCGTTATTGTATTTATCAGGGTTGCACCACAACTCAATTTGAGCAAGGGTTTGGTTAGTGAACGATGCACTCATTACAAACGATGGGTGACCAGTTGCACAACCTAAATTTACTAAACGTCCTTCTGCCAATACAATAATATCTTTACCATCAATAGTATACATATCTACTTGTGGTTTGATGGTATTTTTTGTATCGCCATAAGCTGAGTTTAACCAAGCCATATCAATTTCAATATCAAAATGACCAATGTTACAAACGATAGCCTTATCCTTCATTACACGAAAATGCTTTTCGGTAATTAAATCTCTACAACCACTTGCTGTTACAATAATATCAGCTTCTTTTACTGCATCAATCATTGGCTTAACTTCAAAGCCATCCATTGCAGCTTGTAATGCACAAATTGGATCAATTTCGGTAACGATTACACGACAACCAGCACCTTGTAAACTTGCAGCACTTCCTTTACCCACATCGCCATAACTACCTACAACAGCTACTTTACCAGCCATCATAATATCGGTAGCTCTACGAATAGCATCTACCAAACTTTCTTTACAACCGTATTTATTATCGAATTTGCTTTTTGTAACGCTATCGTTTACGTTAATTGCAGGAATAGGTAACGTACCTTTTTCCATTCTTTCGTATAAGCGATGTACACCAGTTGTAGTTTCTTCACTTAATCCTTTAATATGTTGTACTAACTCTGGATATTGATCAAAAACCATGTTGGTTAAATCACCACCGTCATCTAAAATCATATTCAATGGCTTATCTGCACCACCAAAAAATAAGGTTTGCTCAATACACCAATCTGCTTCTTCTTGGCTTTGACCTTTCCATGCAAAAACACCAATACCAGCAGCAGCAATAGCAGCAGCAGCTTGATCTTGTGTAGAGAAGATGTTACAGCTACTCCATTTAACCTCTGCACCTAAAGCAACTAAAGTTTCAATTAAAACTGCAGTTTGAATGGTCATGTGTAAACAACCGGCAACTCTTGCACCTTTAAGTGGTTGGCTTTCACCATACTCGGCACGTAATGCCATTAAACCTGGCATTTCTGCTTCGGCTAATTTAATTTCTTTACGACCCCACTCTGCAAGGCTCATATCTTTTACTTTGTTTTTTAAACTAAAGTCGATACTGTTTTTTGTTATTGTTGACATGATTTATTTTTTATAGCACAAAAGTAAATTAAATAGTATATTTTTCTGCAATTTTTTGTAAATTTGGAATAGATTATACTTATTTAACAATTTTATAGAATAAATATACTGTTTGCTATGTCAAAAACTACTCAAAAAGAAAATTCGGCTTTGCCTCAAATTAATTTAGATGCTAAAGACTTAGCTATACTTAAATTATTGCAGCAAAATGCAAGGTTTACCGTAAAGCAAATTGCGGAGCAAGTACACCTTAGTACTACGCCTGTGCATGAACGGATAAAGCGTATGGAAGAAAGTGGCGTAATAAAACAATACGTGGCTTTACTTGATTATGCAAAAGTAAAAAAAGGATTGATGGCTATTTGTTATGTATCGCTTAAGGAGCATAGCAAAACGGCAGGTACAAAATTTGTAAAAGCTATTTTGCAAATGCCTCAAATTATTGAGTGCTTTACCATTAGCGGCGAATTTGATTTTATGCTAAAAGTTGTTACCGAAGATATGAACGCCTACCACGACTTTCATGTAAACCGATTAAGTAGTATTGAAAATATGGGGCATGTACAAAGTGTGTTTGTAATGGGGGTGATAAAGGAAACGCATGAATTGGTGTGATAAGATAGCCCTATCTTATCTTCAATTTCAACGTAGGAGCAAACATCAACCTCCCTTGTTCGTCTTTTACAATAATATCAAACCAAAATAATTCGTCGCCAGTTTTTAATTGGTCGTTAATGTTGGTAATCCAAAGTTGGGGTAGGGGAGTAGCTTTAAATAAATCGGCGCTAATAGTGTAACTTGGTTTTGTTTTACCCGTAGGTCCATCTTCATTTTCTTCTTCGGTTACACCAGTTTTTCTGTACAAAAATTGATAGGATGATATCGTGTATTTACCATTTTTAGCATCGGTAATTTTTAAAGGTGTAGTTGTTAATTGTTGACCTTCGGCTACGGTTATTGTTGCACTATCTTTATAATTACCTAAACTGCAAGTAAGTTTTGGAGGCTTAAAACCTTTAACAGCACTAGCTTTTACAACTGGCTTTGTAGGCTTTTGAGCTTGTACAAAAAAAGTAGTTAAAATAAATAGTATAAGTAAAGATGTACGTAACATAGTTTTTATTTTGAAGATACGACGAAAATATGATGCCAAAAGTATGGTAACAGGTTAATTACACGAATTTTAACGAATTACACTAATTTATTTGCCACAGGTTACACAAATTTACACAGACAATAAATTAGCCTGTCAGTTACGCTGATTTGGCGGCATTAGTAACATTAGCACATTAGCAAATTATCACATTGCTTTAAGGCTTTCTTCAATTGTTTTTATCCTTGCCTCAGCATCGGCTTGTTTTTTTTGTTCTATTGCTAATATTTCTGGTTTGGCATTGGCTACAAATTTTTCGTTGCTCAATTTTTTTTGTACCGAAATTAAAAACCCCTTTTGATGCTCTAAATCTTTAAGTAATGTTTCTTTTAACGATGCTGTGTCAATTTCTTTTTCGGAGGCTATATAAAATTTATCATTTTCAACCACAACAACAATTGTATTTGCAATGGCTTCGTTCGCAAACGAAATGGTTTTTGCATTTACTTGTTTGCTTAAAATAGTTTCAATGGCTTTGTAATTTTCAATATCAGTGGTTTGAATATGCAAATCAATTATTTCCTTTGGTTTTAATTGATTTTTTGCTCTTGCTTCTCTTATTGCAGTAATAACTTGTTTTAATATAGTTGCTTGAGTTAGAATGTTTTTGCCAATTGCTAATTGCCCAATGCCAATTGCTTTACGAATACACAAATCTTCTTTTTGTTCTTTCAACAACTGATAAATTTCCTCAGTAACAAAAGGCATAAACGGATGAAGCAATTGCATCAATTCTTCAAAAAATTCAACTGTTTTGTTGTAAATAAAACCTTCAATTGGTTGCTCAAAGCCAGGCTTTACCCACTCTAAATACCAGCTACAAAAATCATCCCACACCAAACTGTAAATAACTTTTAAAGCTTCGCTAAGTTTAAATTGTTTTATTAATTCATTCACTTCAAGTTTTACTTCATTCAATCGGTTTTCAAACCAAGTAAGTGCAAAATTTTCATTTGACAACTGCCCACCGCCAACTGCCGACTGTCTTCCTTCCCACATCTTAACCAACTTCAGAGCATTCCACAATTTATTATTAAAATTTCTGCCTTGTTCCAAACTGCTTTCATCAAACAATAAATCGTTACCAGCAGGCGATGCAATCATAATTCCAAACCTTGTTGCATCGGCACCGTACTTATCTATCAAGCCCAACAAATCAGGACTATTACCTAATTGCTTACTCATTTTTCTTCCTTGAGTATCTCTTACCATTCCGGTAAAATAAACATCTTTAAAAGGCATTTGTTTTTTAAAGGCATAACCAGCCATTATCATTCTGGCTACCCAAAAAAAGATAATATCTTGCCCAGTAACTAATGTTGTACTTGGGTAATAATAATTGGCATCTTCGTTATTAGGATTACTAATTCCTTTAAACACTTCCATCGGCCAAAGCCAACTACTAAACCATGTATCTAGGCAATCTTCATCTTGTTTTAATTGGGCATTGGGTATTGAATATTGTGTATTGAATATTTCTTTTGCCTTCTCTTCATTTTCAGCAACTACAAATCTTCCTTCATTATCATACCAAGCTGGTATTTGTTGTCCCCACCAAAGCTGACGACTAATGCACCAATCTTTAATATTATTCATCCAATGGCTGTACGTATTTTTTAACTTTGCTGGGTGCAATTTAATTTCATCATTGGCAACCGAACTTATTACTTCTGGGTTTAAAGCAATAAATTTTTTCATATCCATAAACCATTGCAAACTCAATCTACTCTCTATAACTGCTCCTGTACGTTCACTTGTACCTATTTGCCCTTTGTAATCTTCTGTTTTTTGTAATTGCCCAATGGCATCAATATCTTTTACAATTAGTTTACGTAATTCAAAACGATCAATACCATTGTAGGCTAACACTTGTGCATTGGGGTTTTCATGCATTAACTCTTCTGCAGTAAATTTTCCTTCGGCATC
>JANNWD010000211.1:0-2602 GCA_031408315.1 Bacteroidota bacterium | reverse complement strand
GTTATCATGATTTTGTAGGAGAGAGGCTGGTACATCTTCGCTATCATCATCTTCTACCGCTTTTTTTATTACTGCAGCTTTGGCATTGCCCCATGCCATTAAAATTATTTTTTTACTTTTTAAGATGGTGCTAATGCCCATGGTTATTGCCATACGTGGCACTTCGGTCATGTTACCAAATTCGTAACTGTTGGCTAGCCTTGTGCTATTATCTAAAGTAGTTAATCTTGTTTTGGTGTAAATGCCGCTACCGGGTTCGTTAAAACCAATATGCCCATTAGTACCAATACCTAAAATTTGTAAATCTAATCCGCCGGTATCTTCAATTTTTTGCTCGTAAGCAATGCAATGTTCTTTTACATTTTCTTTGGTTATCATTCCATCGGGTAAGTGATAATTTTGTGGATTAATATCGGTGTGTTCAAACAAATTCTTCCGCATAAAATAATGATAGCTTTGTAAAGCATCTTTATCCATTGGGTAATATTGATCTAGATTGAATGTAATTACATTTTTAAAACTTAAGTCCTCTTCTTTATGCATTTTTACGAGTTGTGCATATAATGTTTTAGGAGAGGAGCCTGTGGCTAGACCTATTACACAAGGCTTTCCTTCTTTTTGTTTTTGACGAATTAAATTGGCAATTTGTTGAGCAACAAATAATGAACCTTCGGTTGAAGATAAAAATATTTTTACTGGTATTTTTTCTAATGAGTCTGTAAGGTCTATTTTAGTCATAAAGATTGAAGAGGGTTTGATGGTAAAGTTACGATTTTTTGGTTTCACACAACGATACAATGGTTACAAAGAAACAACGTAGTGCACTTTGTTTTCTTTGTTTCTTTGTGTGAAATATCAGTCTACTTCAATCTCATCAACAAACAACCAAGCAGGGTTACCAGCACCTGGTTTGCCGCTAGGAATAATGCCATAATTTTTTGCTACAACTCTTATATAGCGGCAAGTTTTCGACTCTGTTAATTTGATTATTTGCAAATTATTTTCGTCTGTTATTTTTTGTGTTATGGTTTCTATTGGAGGATGACGAGTAACAATATTGGTATCGATGTAAGGAATAAAACTTACCTCAATTTCTTTTGGCAAATAAATCCAACTGCCATTTTGATTAAGGGTGTGTAGCGTTATTTTTGAAATTTCTATATCTTTTCCAAAATCAATCGTAGCTTCTAAATCAGTTCCGTTAAAGCCTAAAAACTCACTGCTTTTTGCTAAGCCTTTTTCATTTTGTACACCATTAACTAAAGTAAATGCACCATCGCCGGGATAATTTTTACTGGCTTCTGTGGCTAGTGTTATTTTTTTGCCTGTGGCTTTGTTGAAGGAGAATTTTTGTGATTTTAATTTTATAGGTATTTCGTTTTTAAATAATGAATATTTCAATTCTACATTTTTTTCTATTGGAATAATGTTCGTATACTTATTAAATGTAGAATTAAAGTATTGGTAGCGAATATCTACATTGGGCAAATTGCTTTCTAATTTAAGTCCAATTTTTTCATTATCATCCGATGGCAATATGGTTACCTTCAAATCATAATACGCCTTACTATAATTAATTTTTTTGTTATCTAACTGTTCAAAAATAGTTGGTAATCTTCTTTCAAAATCACTCCAATTACGTTTTTCTTTTGGCGACCATAATACTTCACTTAATGCGGCTATTCTGGGGAAAAGCATGTATTCTACTTTACGTTCGTTCTTCATGTATTCCGTCCACATATTAGCTTGTGCACCTAAAATATATTTTGCTTGTTGGGCATTTAGTACAGCCGGTATTGGTTCGTAAGCATACACATCTTCTAAACTATTATAACCGCCAATGGTTACGCTGTCTTCATTTTTACTTTGGCTATGGTCAAAATAAACAGGTTTTCCCGGAGTCATTATTACATTGTGGTTTTGTTTTGCCGCTTCTATACCACCAGCTTCGCCACGCCAACTCATTACAGTTGCGTTTGGTGCTAGTCCGCCTTCTAAAATTTCATCCCAACCAATAATATTTTTTCCTTTACTGTTTAAATATTTTTCAATTCTATTAATAAAGTAACTCTGCAAACCATGTTCATCTTTTAAATTATTATCTTTTATTAATTGCTGACAAAAATCGGAACGTTTCCATGCTTCTTTTGGGCATTCGTCGCCACCAATATGTATGTATTTACTAGGGAAGAGTGTAATTACTTCATCTAACACATCTTGCAAAAAATTAAAGGTATAATCCGTTGGGGCAAACACATCTTCAAAAACTCCCCATGTTTGTTGCACTTGTTTGCCTTTTGTGGAACCACTCCAAGTGCAGCCTTTGGGTACTTGTGTATCTTCATTAGGAAAACAGCTTAGCTGTGGATAGGCCGCAATAGCAGCACTTGCATGACCAGGCATTTCAATTTCGGGTATTACAGTAATGTATCTATCGGCTGCATATTGTACAATTTCTTTTATTTGAGCTTGCGTATAAAAGCCGCCATAACGTAAGCTATCATTACCTTTACCAGGGTATCTGCCAATAATAGTACCATTTCTATAACCACCTACTTGTGTAAGTTTTGGATATTTTTTTATTTCAATTCGCCAACCTTGG
>JANNWD010000210.1:0-1810 GCA_031408315.1 Bacteroidota bacterium | reverse complement strand
AATAATCGTACAACAGTCTTAACTAAACTAACTACTCTGCCTTTCTCTTTCTTAAATTCTGCCAGCTTATCAATAATTAAATCTACTACTTTTTTATCAATATTTTCTGTGTTTAGCTTAATGGTCATTTTGTGCAATTTGCACTAAAGGTACATAATTTTTAATCTAATTGATAAATATTTTATCTTAAAGAGTATTTTTACATACAAACACATCAAAATAAATCGATTTTTATGGTAAAAGTACTTGTAATTCGCAAAACAGATAAAACCATTCACAAAGTTGCGATTGAAAATAAAGCAACACTAATGGCTTTTAGTAATCGTTTACCTGCTGGTCAGCAATGGAAATTTGAGGAAATGGAAGAAGAAGAAGCTGAAAAGTTGCCATTTATTGATGATAGCTACGTAACAGCTGCCGAGGCACAGGACAAAGCAAAAGTATTAGAGGTTGCAGTATCTGAAAAAGATGCAAAAATTGCTGAGTTAGAAGCTTTATTAGCGGCTAAAAATACTACACCTGTTCAGTTAAAGGCAGAAGAGGTTATTGAAAAAATAACAAAAGCTACTACTGTGGATGAGGTGAAAATCCTTTTAGGGGATGATGTGAGAGTAACAGTAAAAAAAGCTGCTGATGCAAAAATTGCTGAGTTAGAAGCTCAATAACAAACAAACACGTTCTAAAATTTAGAAAATACTTTTTATGGCTAAGATAGGCTCATTAATAGAAAAACTTTTAAAGAAAGCTGGTATAGACACTTCAACTGAAGAATTGAAACCACTATTTGCATTGGATGCCGAAATAGCAGACGATACGGTAAGTAAGGTTGATAAATCTCTATTGACTTTGGATGCTGCAAAAAACAACAGCGAAATTATTAAAGCCATAAAAGCAACTACTTTAAGTGGTGCCGATAGTAAATTAGATGAATTGATTGCAGAATTAGGATTACAGCCTAGCGAAGATTTTTTAAGCAATAAAAATACTTATGAAAAAATTGCAATTGTAACTAAATTGGCAAACGAAGCTGGTAAAAAAGCAGGCGGTTCTACAAACAAACAAACTGCTGATGACTTCACTAAAAAAGAGGCTGAATATAACAGGCAATTGAAAGATTTAAAAGACAGCTTAGTTGCTAAAGAAACTGAATTTAAAAATACAAGAACTAATGATTTAACCGATTTTGATTTAACAAAAAAAGTTTTAGCAAAATTAGGAGACTTAAATTTTCCTAAAGAACTTGATAACGATATTAAAATTTCTGCGACAATATCTGCTATTAAGGCAGAGTTGACGAAAAACGGTTTAACATATAAATTGGATGATACAGGTAAGCCTATTCTTTTAGATAAGGATGGTAGACCAGCTTTTAATCCAAAAGATAACGTGGCTTACGAGCCAAACACTTTTATTGATGGTGCATTAGCACAAAACAAGTTGTTGAAAATTAACGATGCTACTCAACAACAAACTACAGCATCAAACGGAACAGTAGTTACCCCAAATGCTACAAGCAATCAAAAAATTGTGGCTGAGTTAGAAGCTCAATTAGCAAATATGGAGTAAGTGTTCAACACTTCACTTACAATTTTTAAATTTTACTACAATGGAAGGCAAAGGCTTAGCTAAAGCTCTTGTGATGACTTCTGCTGAGGTATTTCGTGGGGCAGCTCCGATTACTAAAGTAGATACTCCAGGATATTTACAATATTTATTAGGGAATAATAAACCCGATGTTATCTCTACCGCAAAAGACGATGGTAGTGGATATATGCGTAACGTAGAAATTCGTTACCGCCAGCGTGGCGTT
>JANNWD010000209.1:0-8091 GCA_031408315.1 Bacteroidota bacterium | reverse complement strand
GTTTTTTCCAAGTTACTTTTCCATCTAAATAAGCTTGCTCTATTCCGCATTTTACAATACCTTGTTTATCGGTAATGCCATATACACAAACTTTACTTTCAATGGTTGGTGTTACCCAGCCGTATTCTTTTGTGTAAACGTATCTACCCTGCTTATTAATTTCTTTTTTACTTTCTTCATTTAAATAAGGAAGTACAGCATCAAACACTTCATTAATGTGTTGCAATTCTTCTTTAGCTAAGGGTGCACCTGCATCACCATCTACACAGCAGGCTCCTTTGCATTTGCTTAAATCGCAAACAAATTGCTCTTTTACTACTTCATCGCTAATTAAAATATTGTCGATTGCAATCATTAATGTAAAGGTACTAAGGAAGTGTAATTAAACTAAGAGAAAGTTATTTATTCGTCCACTTAAACGTATTTATCAAATGCTCAATATCTTTTTGTAAAAAATCTTGTACAGGTCGTAAGCTATCGGCGTTGGGTGTTACATCAAAATATAAAGCACCACGTAAAAAATTGGTAGTGGTATCGGTTAAAAAAAATTGCTTGGCAGTAGCAGCATTACCACCCACTTTAAAAAATATACCAGTAATGCCATTTTTGGTGTGCATTAAACTATCTTTTATTGATGATGCAACCGATTCGTTTTTGTTGGTTAATTTAAATGCATCGGCAACCATTTTATCAAAATAATTTATGCCAGTACTATCTTTATATTTACCATTGGCTTGTTTTATTTTGTACAAAGCTTTACCCCCTATTTTTTTATAGCTTAAAAATATTCTGCCTCCAAAATTGGGGAAATCTATATTGTACCAAAACGGGCTTTCGGGGTCGTTATCAAAATAGGTACTATCTTTTACAATACTTGCATAGCTTGGGTATTCAAAAGTGTAAGGCACTCCTTCTTTACTAAATAGTTGATAACTTCTTTCAGGAAAATCTATTTTGTAGTAGCCACGTTTTTTGGAGGTGTAGGTGGAGTTACAAGCATTACAAAATAAGCAATATGCAATAAGTAATATGCAAATTGAAAATTTAAAATTGAAAATTGAAAATTTATTTAACCTCATTTTTTTTACTTACAATAACTTTTACCTTGTCTATTCTGTTTTTATTTATTTCTAAGGGTATAAAAGTAAAATCGCCACTCATTACCTCTTCATTTACTTGCGGAAATTCGCCTGCAATTTCTAGCACTAATCCAGCTAAAGAATCGCTATCTCCTCTTACCTTTTCAAATACATCATTTTGTAAACCCATTACTTTTACTACATCGTTAATCATTGTTTTGCCTTCAAAAATAAAGGTATAATCATCTATTTTTTTATTCCCACTTTCTTCATCGTCAAATTCATCTTTTATTTCACCAATAATTTCTTCCATAATATCTTCAAGCGTTACAATACCGCTTGTACCGCCAAACTCATCTACCACTACCGCAAAGTGGTTACGCTTATTCCTAAACTCTTGCAGCAAATCTTCAATTAATTTTTGCTCATGCACAAAATACGGCTGCCGCATAAGGGTGTGCCAATCAAAATTTTCTGCTTCGTTTAAATAAGGTAATAAATCTTTGGTATGTAACATTCCTGCTACTTCATCTAAACTATTTTTATACACTGGCAATCTGCTGTAATGCAATAATTCTAATTTTTTTACCGTATCGTTAAAGTTTGCATTATAATCTATTCCACTAACATCTAGCCTTGTACGCATTACTTGCTTTACCGTAGTATCGCTAAATTTTCTTATGCCTTTTAGTATTTGTTTTTCTTCTACTGTAGCTTCATGCTCTGGCAGTAAATCAATGGCATAATCTAAATGGCTACTATCAAGCCTAGATGATTTATCGGAGCTAAATTTTTGCTCTACTCTATCACTAAATTTTACCAAGCGTTTACTAAAATTATAAAATACACTGTTAAATATTTCTATTACTAACGAGGCGTTGGAGGCAAATAATATTTTATGGTGTGTAGCCCAAACTTTAGGTAAAATTTCTCCAAATAAAACGAGTAGTGAGGTTACAGCTAAAACCTTAATTAAAAAATTAATCCAAAAATTTAAGTGCAGTGTACCCAATGCACCGTCTATTAAAATATTTGAAATTAAAATGATACCAATATTTACCAAACAGTTGGCTATAAGCATTGCTGCTAGTAAAGTTTTGGGTTGTTCTAACAAAGTAACAATACGCCTAAATGAAGGCTGCTGCTTTGTTTTAAGCATATTAATATCTTTTTGTGTTAGCGAAAAAAAAGCTACTTCGCTACCAGCTACTAAAAAAGAAAGAACAAATAATACGAGTAATACTATTACTAAAACTGCAGTTGCAGCAGGATTTATAGATAGAAGAAAAACGGAAAAATCAATATCCAAAACCGAATGATAATCCAAAGCATGTTGTTTTAATTATAAAATAGTTTGCTTTTTTAAAAAGGCAAACGTTCTGTTCCTTCATCCATTGGAGGGATATCTCCGCTGCTTAAATTTTCCATTACATCTGCACCAGCAACAGTTCCATCTGTACGTTTGTCTAACATTATTAAATTATCACCTACAATTTCTGTTGCAAATTTTTTGTTGCCTTCTTTATCTTCCCAACTACGGGTTTTTAGGCGTCCTTCAATATATACAAGGCTACCTTTGTGCAAGTATTTTTGAGCCAACTCTGCCAAGCCACGCCAAAGCACAATAGTATGCCACTCTGTTTGCGATATAAGTTTGCCGCTTCTATCCTTATAGGTTTCTGTTGTAGCCAAGGAAAACTTAGCCACACCAATATTACCTTCTAAAAACTGCATATCTGGATCCTTCCCCAAATTACCAATAAGCATTACTCTGTTTACGCCTCTCATATTTTAATTTATTGAGTCTGTTGTTTATGTATTTTACAATCAAATTTAAAGATACTTTTTATCTTGTAAATATGTATTAATAAATTTTGGAAAACTTAATTGGGTTGCTTGCTTTTTTGTAACCCATGAATAGCCTATTAAATCTATTTTTTTGCTTATGCTCAATATACTAAAATTTCCTATAATTGTTTGATGACTAAGTACTTGAGTATATTCTTTGGACGTATTTAGCAATACATAATTATCATTTTTAAAAATTGCTTTATACACATTGCTTTTCATAATATTTTGGTAAGATGATTTTTTTGCCATTTCTATTAACACAAACTCATGCAAATTTTGCCAAATATCCTTATCGGTTCTTTCTTTTATGTAAAGACCATTTTTATACTCAATAATAAAATAATATAGCCATCTTGTTTTTTTAGTAATAGATTTTTCTTTAACGGGTAATTTGTCTACTACGTTCAGTTCATAAGCTTTGCATTTTTTTTGTAGTGGGCAACTATTACACAATGCTAATTTTGGTTTGCAAATAGTAGCACCAAAATCCATAATGGCTTGGTTGTAACTAGCTGCATTTTTTGTACATAATAATTGTTGAGCTAAAGTAGAAAATATTTTTTTTCCCTCCGTGCTATCAATCGGCTTATCGATATTAAAAAAACGGCTTAGCACTCTGTTTACATTACCATCTACAACGGCATACGGCAAGTTATAAGCAAATGATGCAATAGCCGCTGCTGTGTAGGGTCCTACGCCTTTGAATTTTAAAATATCTTCGTATTTTTTTGGGAAAATTGATGCATTATTTGTAACAATTTCTTTTGCCGTGGCAATTAAATTTCTGCAACGACTGTAATAGCCTAATCCTTCCCAAAGTTTAAATACTTTTTTTTCATCTGCGTTAGCTAAATCATTTATAGTGGGAAAATGTTGCACAAAAGCATTATAATATTGTAAGCCTTGTTCTACTCTTGTTTGTTGTAAAATTATTTCGCTAAGCCAAATTTTATAAGGATTTTTTTCGCCTTTCCATGGCATTTCTCTATTGTTTTTATTTACATGCCACTTTAAAAGATTCTTTGTAAAATATTTTTGAATTAAAATGTTCATTTTTTAGAATAAGTTTATTACTACAAATATTTTACACATTTTATTTTTCTTGTATATAATTGATTTTCAAATATTTAAACATAAAAACTACTATAATTTTATTTTGGCAAAGATGTTGATTATCACATAGTTATTTTGATATTTGCGAAAATTGTTGTAATTTTCTATCTTAAACCTAAATCTTTAACTTTTAGTAATTATGAGAAAAGCTGACTTAATTAATCAAATTTCTGAAAAAACTGGTATCCCAAAGATAGATGTACTAGTTAGTTTAGAAACGATGTTTAAAGAAATTAAACATTCATTAACCAACGGCGAAAATATTTATATCCGTGGGTTTGGTAGTTTTATTACCAAAAAAAGAGCTGCTAAAATTGGGAGAAATATTAAAAAGAATACCGCTGTAGAAATTCCTGAACATTTTATACCTGCTTTTAAGCCTGCAAAAGAATTTATGTTAGATGTAAAAGCATCAAAAAACATAAAAGAAAGTAGTAATAAACATGATGATAGTGAGAATTAGTAGTTGTACCTTTGCTATCTTAAATTTTTAAGGTGAAAAAACAACTTATTTTTACTAGCATTAGTGCTTTTTTAGTAATCGTTTTATTTTTTTTTGGTAAAACAGTACCAAAAAAAGTAAATGCACCTGCTACCGCAAAAAAAGAAGCTAAGCAATTCAATATCAACAACTTCATAACCGAGGCTAAGCAAAAATTAACCCCATCACAACTTACCTATTTAAGTAAACTAGAAAATACTGTTACCAGAGGTGATGTTACTACCCAAAAAATACAAGCTAATACTGCTATTGCCAACTTTTGGAAAGACAGTGTAAAAGCCTTTGAACCTTATGTATTTTATCTTTCTGAGGCAAGTAAGTTGGATAATTCGGAAAAAAACCTCACCTTTGCAGCCCAATTAATTTTAGCAAACCTAAGAGGTGAACAAGATGAAGCTAAATTAAACTGGCAAACTGAGCAAGCCATTGGCTTATTTGAACAAGCTTTAAAAATAAACCCTACTAATGCCGATTTAAAAATTGGTTTAGGTAGTTGTTACATTTTTGGCAAGGGAAGGTTTGGAGGTGCTGCAGAAACTATGCAAGGCGTTCAAAAAGTATTAGAAGTTGTACGAACGGATAGTACAAATATGAAAGCTCAATTAGTTTTGGGCATTGGTGGCTATATAAGTGGACAATACGATAAAGCTATTGAGCGTTTAACAAAAGTAATAACAGCTCAGCCTCAAAACTTAGAAGCCATTGCCTTTTTAGCAGATACTTATGCTGCAAAAGGTGATAAAGTAGAGGCAGTAAAATGGTATCAATTAAGTAAGCGTATGGCCAACGACCCTCATTATACCGAGGAGGTTGATAAACGAATAAATGAATTGAAGTAAAACGAATTAATAATATTATTTAAAACAAAAAAGACTAGTTATGCCTTGTGGTAAAAAGAGAAAACGTCATAAAATCGCAACTCATAAGCGTAAAAAACGTTTAAGAAAGAATCGTCATAAGAAGAAGTAAGCACTTTTTTTTATTCGGTATTAATGTATGTCTCATTAGTACACATATCGTTGCATTCATTACAGTATGTATATGCTGTAATTGAATGCCATTTATGTTTTCCATCCATCAAAGTTTAGTGGTCTTACAAACTATTTAAGTTGACCAAAGAATTAATTATTAATGTTGCACCACAAGGGGTTGAAATTGCCCTTATGGAAGATAAGAAACTGGTAGAGTTGCACAGTGAAAAAACTGATGCAAACTTCGGTGTAGGAGACTTATATCTTGGAAAAGTAAAAAAACTTATTCCTGGTCTAAATGCTGCATTTGTAGAAGTAGGTTTTGAAAAAGATGCTTTTTTGCATTACACCGATCTTAGCCCATACGTACGTTCCATTTTAAAATTTACTACCGATGCTATTAACGATAAAAGCGAAACTAATTTTGATTTTGGTAAATTTAAAGTAGAACCAGAAATTTTAAAAACGGGTAAAATAACAGAAGTATTAAGCGGTAAGCCCAATATTTTAGTACAAATTTTAAAAGAACCTATAGCTGCAAAAGGTCCAAGATTAAGTTGTGAACTTAGTTTACCCGGTAGGTTTGTAGTAGTAACTCCTTTTAACGATATTATTGCAGTAAGCCGTAAAATACATAGTAGCGACGAAAGAAAAAGGTTACAAAAAATTATTGAGGCTATCAAGCCAAAAAATATTGGTGTAATTGTACGTACAGCTGCAGAAGGCAAACAAACTGCCGAACTACATGAAGATTTATTAGCCCTTGTAGCTACTTGGAGTAACATTCAACAAAATTTAAAAGCTGCTACAGCACCAACAAAAATTTTAAGTGAGCAAGGGAAAACTACCAGTATTTTAAGAGATTTATTGAATGAAGATTTTAACAAGGTAGTTATTAACGATAAAACTATTTATGCCGATACAAAAGCATACATACAACGCATAGCGCCTGATAAAGCAGATATTGTTAGTTTCCATAATAATGGAAGCCCAATTTTTGATACCTATGGCGTTACTAAGCAAGTAAAAGCTGCATTTGGTAAAACCGTAAACTTACCAAGCGGTGCATATTTAATTGTAGAACATACCGAAGCTTTACATGTAATTGACGTAAATAGTGGATATAAAAGCGTAAGCAATAATCAAGAGCAAAATGCTTTGGAAACCAACCTAGAAGCTGCTGCTGAAATTGCTTGCCAGCTTAGGTTAAGAGACCTTGGTGGAATTATTGTGGTAGATTTTATAGACATGAAGCTTCCAGACAATAAAAAGAAATTGGCCGATGCCATGGAAGAATACATGAAGCCAGATAGAGCCAAACATGCTGTATTAGGTATTAGCAAATTTGGTTTAATGCAAATTACTAGGCAGCGTATGAAGCCAGAAATGAACATTAACACCACCGAAGTATGCCCAAGCTGCGATGGTACTGGTAAAATTAGTAGCACTCTTATTTTAGAAGACGAAATAGAGAAAAATTTAAGTTACCTTATTATGCAAAAGCATAAAGGTTTAACTATACATGTACACCCAATTGTATTAGCGTATTTAACCAAAGGTTGGTTACTTAGTAAAATAAGTAAATGGAGGCGTAAGTACAAGCAACGCATTAAAGTATCTCCCAACAATAACTATCACTTAACAGAGTTTAATTTTTTTGACGATAGTGAGGAAGAAATAAAGTTATAAAATTAAAAAAGCCATTCATTTATCGAATGGCTTTTTACTTTTACTTGTTGCTTCACTATTGTATAATTACTCTTTCGTTTTTTACTCCATTGTTAGTGTTTAATTGAAGTTGATAAACACCAGTTGGTATTGAGGATAATAACTTAATACTATATTTATTACTTGCATTTAAATTTTGCTGCTGTGCTACTACTTGCCCAATTGCATTTATTAAACGCCAATTTAAAATTTTAGTATTTACTAAGCTTACTTCAATTGAATTGCCTTTTGGCACTGGGTTTGGATAAATGGAAACATCTATATTTTTTAATCCAATAGAAATAGTTACAATATTGCTGTAACTAATTTTTCCATCTACATCTATTATTTTAAGGCGGTAATAATATTTGCCATCGGCTAAATTATAATCGGTGTAAAAAAATGATTTATCTACATTATTACCTATTTGATTATTTATTGTGTAAAAATTTACACCATTTGTACTTCTTTCTAAACTATATTTTGCACTACTTTCCTGCTGTGCAATTTCCCAATTTAATAAGGCGTTTTTTTGTTGAGATGCTCCACTAAATTTTATCAATTTAATAGGCAATAAAAAACTTATGGTTTTTACAAAAAATCCACTAAAGCCGGTTACATCAAATGTTACTTCCCAACGGCTGTTGGTGCTGTTCCATACAATATCTGCATCGTTTGGATTAATAGTTACAGGGGTTCCTGTATAAGTATTAGGCAAACCTGAACCATTATTACTTACACCACCTCTTTTTTCAATAAGTAAATTTGCTTTGCCAGAAGCATCTCCGCTATTAGTTGGCAAGTCGGTTACATTTGCTGCATTAAAATCATCAAACTCAGCTTGGGTAAAATATAAGGTTACATTACC
>JANNWD010000208.1:0-3328 GCA_031408315.1 Bacteroidota bacterium | reverse complement strand
GTAGAAATGGATGGCGGTGCCATACAATTTAAAAGTTATAATAACGGAACGGTAAACTTATCTATGCAAGGAAGTTGTAGCGGTTGCCCAAGTAGCACTGTAACACTTAAAGCAGGTATAGAAGGTATGATGAAGCGTATGATACCAGAGGTTAAGGAAGTGGTAGCGGAAGCGGAATAATTGTGTTTTGTCATATAGAGGAACGAAATATTTAGCATCTTTTTAAACGAGGATGCTTTTTTGTTTTTGGTAATAAGCATTATTGAGTTGCTTATATTTATTATAACTAGTTATTATGATTATTTTTGGGACACTCTTACAAAGTGTAGTAAAATAGAAATTTTACAGTTACGTATATTTGGGTGTTAGTGGCAAGTGTATAAACGACAGTTACAAAAATAAACAATGCAAGACCTACTATTTGACTTTATATCAAAAGGATTCTAAAATTTGAACCTATGGTTTACATATTTGTTGCTGGTATTTCTATTGCTTTATTTTTAATTACAATTATATTAACTAAACCAACAAAGCATACCTCTGATTATATTTTGTCTGCACTATTATTTTTTTCTGCACAAACTATTTTTAACACTTTTTGGGTTTTTACAAATTTTTATCTATCATATCCTGATGCGCTGGTTATTGGTTTAAATGCCCCAATTGCAGTAGCTCCATTATTTTATTTATATACCAAATATCAAACACATCCTATTCGGTTTAGTCCTTTGGATTTATTACACTTAGTCCCATATTTTATTCTTTCCTTGCTTTATGGAAAGTTTTATTTTTCATCTCCTGAAGAGAGACTAGCCTTAATGAATTCGGAAACGGGATTCAATTCAACCTTAGGAATTTTCAGAATCATTATAACGTATGTTTCCGGATTTTTTTATTTTTTTTGGTCATTATGGATATTACTGCGGTTTAGAAAGAACATGAAACATCTTTTTTCCAACACTGAAAAAATCCGCTTTAATTGGCTAATATTTTTGATAGTTGGCATGTTGTTCGTTTGGCTTGTGGTACTCATTATTAAAAGCGATCTTATTACTTCCATTAGTTCAACTTTATTTCTAATCTTTTTAGGTTATTTTGGTATTACTCAGGTAAATGTATTTAGTGGAGTAAATAATTATTTACTAACTACCATTACTCCATCCTATGAAACAAATGCACCAATTAAAATTGAAAATGGAGAATCAGTAAATATAAAATATAAAAATTCCATTTTGAGTGAAGAAGAAGCCTACAAAATACATCAACAATTGCAACAATTGCTTAACACAGAAAGACCCTATTTAAATCCAGAACTAACATTGAGCCAATTGGCTCAACTTTTAAATGTACACCCCAATAAATTATCGGAAGTAATCAATACACAAGAACAAAAATCTTTTTACGATCTAATAAATGAATTACGTATTCAAGAATTTTTACACCAAGTAGTTAAGCCCGAAAACAGTCGTTTTACTTTTACTTCCATAGCCTACGATTGTGGCTTCAACTCCAAAGCATCTTTAAATCGAAACTTTAAAAAACATGTCGGTATAACACCGAGCGACAATTTAAAGAAGCAAAATTAAAAGTAAGCAACGTTGCAATCGTCATGTTGTTGGTTCAACTAACACAATCTATTCATTTTCAATTACATACAACTTGTTCTTTAGGCGATTCAATTTATATATTGAGTCTTTTCGACGATTTTGGAGCCCTACTTTTGCGGTTCAATAAAATCAAATTTAAATGAGTTACAAAAATCAAATTTTAAAATGGGGCAGCATAAGTTGCCTTGCACTTTGCCTGCTTTCGGCTTGCAAAAAAGAAAAATACATTAATGAAACTGGAAACTTAGTGCCTAAAACAGTAATGGAAGACCTTGCTTTACCATCTATAAATGTAAACGGAGCAAAATTACATGCACAAGCATTTGGGCCTGAAGATAGCACCTTGATTATTAGTTTACATGAAGGCCCTGGTGCGAATTTTCGTTATTTGCTCAATTGCAAAAGTTTGGCCGACAAGGGTTTTAGAGTGGTTTTCTACGACCAAAGAGGTTCGGGTTTATCTCAAAGATTTCCAAAAGACTGGTATTTAGACCATGGAGCGGATGCAATTGATAAAACTTTTTCTGACGATTTGAATGGCATAATTAACCATTATAAAACCAATTCAAATCAAAAAGTAGTTCTCTTGGGGTCATTCTTGGGGTGCAATGTTGGCAACAAGTTTTGCAGGCAAATACCCAAATAAAATTAACGGTATAATATTAGGTGAGCCTGGAGGCTTAAAATGGGACGATCTATATAAATATGTAGGTAAATCACGTTCATTTAAATTATGGAGCGAAGCTTTAAATGATGCAACTTATTTAGACCAGTTTATGACAGGAAATGAAAATGAACATAACATTCTTGACTATAAAATGGCACTAATATCGTCATCTAATACCATTATTGGTGATATAAAATCAAACCTGGGTGCAAATGCAAATTATTACAAATCCAGTCGTGATGGTGCAGTAATAAGTGCAGCGATGTTTAAAATAGGTAAAAAATACAAACCTGATTTTTCCGAGGGCATTTCTCAATTTCAACCAAAAGTACTCTTCTTTTACAGCAGCAATAATAAAGCTTATCCGGATAGTTGGGCTGAAAAAATATCCTCAACTTATTTAAACAAAGAAGTTATAAAAGTAAATGGTGTTGGGCACTCTGGAATGTTTGACCAAATTGACACTTGGACCACTTTCACTGAACCTAAAGTAATAGATTATTTAAAATCTTTATAAAAAAAAAATGAAAAAAATAAAAATTTTAGGATTACTCGTAATCCTTATTGCACAATACAGTAATACAAATGCACAAACGCTAAACTGGAAAGCATTAGATAACACTAAGCATATATTAAACGGCAATTTAGGACTGGATAATTCTCTATCCTATGGTGTTGGTTATGGTTACAAACTAAATACAAAATTACCAATTGTGTTAAACGCAATTTTCTCTATGCCATCAGGTAAGACCATGTTTGATGATTTCAAAACAAAAATTGGCGGTCAAGTTCGTCTATTTAACAAATCCAATTTTGTAGGGTCAGTTTCAATAGTTGGAGTTTACAGAAAATACGAAACCGAGCTTGTGACTCTTAAAAATTTTGGCAGCGATATGAAAGGAATTATTGGGTATTATAAACCTAAATGGTTTGTGGCAGCAGAAGTTGGCTTTGATAAAGCCATAGTAACAAATTTTAAACATTCGCAAAAATATAAAGATGAAATTTATGTAAATGTTCTAGATGGTTGGTATAAACCCGCTACCGGAGGAAA
>JANNWD010000207.1:0-10704 GCA_031408315.1 Bacteroidota bacterium | reverse complement strand
GGAAAAACGTACTCGAAGTAGGGGAGAAATAAGGGCTACTTTTTCCATTAGCATGGCAAATGTTATTTGCTCTTTTTTTTGTTCATCTATCCAGTGATAACTATCTACATTTTGCCCCAATAAGGTTACTTCTCTATAGCCTTGATTAAATAATTCCTGACATTCGTTTACTATACTATCAGCATCTCTACTTCTTTCTCTACCTCTTGTAAATGGTACTACACAAAAGCTACACATATTATTGCAACCTCTCATAATACTTACAAATGCAGTAACGCCATTACTATTTAATCGAATAGGAGCAATATCAGCATAGGTTTCATCTCTACTTAATAAAACGTTTACGGCTTTTTGCCCAGTTTCGGCTTCTTCAATTAAGTTGGGTAAAGTGCGGTAGGCATCTGGTCCTACAACTAAGTCTACCAATTTTTCTTCCTCTATAAATTTTGCTTTTAAACGTTCTGCCATGCAACCCAAAACACCAACTAACATTCCGGGGTTAGCTTTTTTTAGACTTCTAAATTCGGTTAAGCGTTTACGAACAGTTTGTTCGGCTTTATCTCTTATGCTGCAAGTATTTATAAATATTAAATCGGCATTTTCTACATTTTTGGTGGCACCAAAGCCGTTATTCATTAAAATAGACGCTACTACTTCACTATCGGCAAAATTCATAGCACAGCCATAGCTTTCTATATAAAAATGTTTTTTATAGGTAGATGATTTAGCAGCAAGTGGTGCAAATGCCTCACCTTGCCTATTTTCATCATGTTTTTTATCTGTCAATAAATCCAACATTAAACTAAACTTTTTATTAGTTGCAAAGATAGTGATTGATTAGGATTGTGACAAGATGACAGAAGTTTAATTAGGAATTATGAATTTGAAATTATGAATTAAGAATGATAAACTTAGTGGACCTCTTTCATAATATATGTCTTAAAAAGGATTTGATGAGTTATTGGATAGTTTTACTAAAAATCCTCTTCAAAATGAGTAAAATAGCCTAATTGTTTTTACTCATTTGAATTATTAAATAAGTTTAATGAATAAAAAAGCTGCTCAACTAATTGAACAGCTTAATTTCTAATTCCTAATTTTTAATTAATAATTATGTTTTACCAAATCTTTGTCCTTGTTTCTTCTGATTTATACATTTTATCTCCTTCGGTTACACCAAACGCCTCGTAAAATGCATCAATATTTGTTAATGGACCGTTACTACGGTGTATGCCAGGTGAGTGATTATCAGTTTTAATACGTTGCTCTGCCGCTTCTGGTAAAATATTGCTACGCCATACTTGGCTCCAATTTAAAAAGAAACGTTGTTGCGGTGTAAAGCCATCAATTTTTACCCCTTCTTTAAATTGTTTAGTTTTTTTAAATGCTTCGTAAGCAATACTTAGCCCACCTAAGTCAGCAATGTTTTCACCTAATGTAAGTTTACCATTTACATGTAAAGTATCTAAAACGGTATAACCATCGTATTGTGCTACTACTTCATCTGCTCTTTTTTTAAATTCATCTGCATCGGTTTTTGTCCACCAATCCTTTAAGTTTCCATCAGCATCATAATTACGTCCTTGGTCATCAAAACCATGGCTCATTTCATGGCCTATAACTGCTGCAATGCCGCCATAATTTATGGCATCATCAGCCTCAAAATCAAAGAAAGGGAAACGTAAAATACCTGCAGGAAAAACAATTTCATTTTTTTGTGCACTGTAATAAGCATTTACAGTAGGCGGCGTCATTCCCCATTCTATTTTATCAACCGATTTTCCTAAACGGCTAATATTATCATAATATCTCCATTGATTGCAACGCATAATATTGCCATAAAAATCGTCTCTATTTATACTAACACCATCGTACTTTTTCCATACATCTGGATAGCCAATTTTTTTGGTAAAAGCATTTAATTTTTTAAGTGCATTTACTTTTGTTTCAGCAGTCATCCAAGGTAGTTGATTAATTCTTTCGGTAAAAGCCACTGTCATGTTATCTAATAATTCCAACATTCTTTTTTTTGCTTCTGGCTTAAAATATTTAGCCACATAAAGTTGGCCCAATAATTCACCAACTTGACCATCTACTAAGCCGCTCACACGCTGCCAACGTGGGGTTTGTGCTTTTTGCCCACTTAATGCTTTGTTATAAGCAAAGTTTGCATCAACAAAAGTTGTACTTAAATAAGGTGCAGCATCTCTTATTACCCCCCATTGCAAATATGTTTTCCAGGTAGATACTGGAACAGTATTTAACAATGAATCTATAAAAACTAAAAATTTAGGGTTGCTACTTAGCAAACTATCTTGAATAGTTTTGTAGCCTAATTCTTTTAGTGTGTTTCTCCAATTAATGCTTGGTGTTTTAGCAGAAAACCCATCAACCGAAAATTTATTGTACAGTTTATTAGGGTCTCTCATATCAACTCTGCTCATTTGTGCTTTGGCTATAATAGTTTCTAATTCTAAAACTGTTGCAGCATTTTTTGCTGCTGCAGCCTCATCATTGCCGCAAAGCTTAAAAAGGGTAGTCATAAACGTTATATAGTCAGTACGAATAGTTTTACTACGAGTATCATCTTTTAAATAATAATCTCTATCGGGTAAAGTTGTACCGCCTTGCCCAATGCTAACAATATAGTTGGTTACTTTTTTAGCATCTTGCCCTACGCCAATGCGATACAAAGGTGATGTAACTGCGTTGGCTCTTAAATAATTTATTTGCTTAATTACATCTTCTTTTGTTGCCAACTTATCAATGGCTGTTAAATATTTTTTTATGGGTTGATAGCCTAATTTTTCGATGGTTAAACTGTCCATACCACTAGCATAAAAATCGCCAACCCTTTTCATTAATGTGTTAGCACCAGAGTTTTTTGCTGCATCTTCTAACAAACCTTTTAAGGCTTCGGAGCTTTCTTCGGCTAATTTATCAAAACTTCCCCAACGAGTTTTAGATGCAGGTATTGGTGTATTTTTTAACCAAGTGCCGTTGGCATATAAATAAAAATTATCACCCGGCCTTACCGATAAATCCATATTGGCAGGGTCAATAAACTTCCTACTTGCTACATTGGTAAGTGCACCGTTATCATTTTTAAGTGCAAGTTTATCTTTAACAGCCTCTGCCTCTTTTCGTTCTCTGTCTAATTTTCTGTTTTTGGCACTTTGTACTGGATCAGGATCGGTACCTGTTTGTGCAGCTACATTTAAAGCAAATAATGCGGTAATAAGTACTGTTATTAGTTTAGTCATAAAATTATTTAGTGAGTAAAAGTAATACACTAATTTAATAAACATAAATTTTTATGATAAGCGTTACGATTTGTTTTTACCTTCTGTTGGGGGTTGTATAAAAAAATAAGGCTCCGATAAAATCGGAGCCTAAAAGGTGTTGAGATGATGATATATATTATCCTACAACAGTTACATTAACTGCGTTCATTCCTTTTTTGCCTTCTTGCAATTCGAATTCTACTTTGTCACCTTCTTTAATGTCGCCGTTTAAGCCACTAATGTGTACAAATGTTTCTTTGTTAGAATCATCATGCTTGATAAAACCGAATCCTTTTTCTGCGTTGAAAAACTTTACGGTGCCTTGTTGTGTGTCCATTTTAATTTGTATTATTTTATTTAATGGGTGCAAAGATAGGTTTTATTTGATGAATAGTAGATTTATTTAATTTTATGCTACAATAAAAGTTTAATAAAGGTATTTGGCAAAGGTTAGATCGGATATTAGTTTCCAGTTGAAACCAATATCCAACAGAACAACCTCTTTAGGATGTGGTAATAAAACACAAATTGTAATAAGAGTTAAAGCCTAGCAAAAATTATTTAATTTTACTTACTCAATTCATAATCAATTTTTTATACGTTTTTTATCTTGATAAATATACACACAGTTTTGCGGCTTTGTAAATGTTGCAAGTAGGCTAGAGAACTTCTGCGGTGATAAACAACAAGTTTTTGGGCAACTTTCGCTTTTGTTGGTGTTTTGCAGATGGCTTTTTTAGCCAAGCAATCACCAACAATATTGTGGAGTATTTCTACAACACATCTCCAAACTACGCCCCTTCTTAAAACTTCCATTCCGTTTTCTTTTTACAAAAAAGAAAATATAACTAAGTATCCTTGCAGCTAAAGATGAATAGAATTACAAATGCTGGTTACACAATAATTAATTTACGATAGCAAATTTTACATTTATTGCTTTGGGCTTAAGCCCAAAGCAATATAGATTTCTCTTATCGTTTAAATGACAGAAAAAAAGCTACACCAACTCTTTCAACTTTTTTACCACCGCATCTACCTCGGCTTTGGTGTTGTGTTTGCTAAAACTAAAGCGTACGGTAACTTGATTAGGGTTGTTGTTAATGGCTCGTATTACATGGCTGCCGGCATCGGCACCGCTAGTGCAGGCACTACCACCACTGGCACAAATATTATGTATGTCTAGGTTAAATAAAATCATTTCGCTTTTTTCTGTTTTAGGGAAACTTGCACTTAATACTGTATATAAACTATTGCCCAAAACATCGCCATTAAAACTTACACCTTTACTATTTTTTTTCAATTCATCCATCATGTAATACTTGAGTGTGCCTATGTAAGCACTATCGGTTTCGTAGTTTTCGGTGGCCATTTCTAAGGCTTTGGCAAAGCCTATAATGCCGTACAAATTTTCTGTTCCTGCTCTCATATTACGCTCTTGTCCACCGCCATGTAAAAAGGGTTTTATTTTTACATTTTCGTTTATGTACAAAATGCCTATGCCTTTTGGCCCATGAAATTTATGTGCTGCACCTGTAATAAAATGTATTGGCGTATTGCGTAAATCGAAAGGAAAATGCCCAACTGTTTGCACCGTATCGCTATGAAAAATGGCGTTGTACAATTTGCATAAATTACCTACGGCATGTATATCTAAAATATTACCAATTTCGTTGTTGGCATGCATTAGGGTTACTAATGTTTTTTCTTCGATACTGGCTAATAGTTTTTCTAAATCTTCAATATCAACATGACCATTAGGTAATAGTTTTACGTAGCTAACTTTTACTGCATCCATATTATCTAAATGCTCTACAGTGTGGCTTACAGCATGGTGCTCTATTGAGGAAGTGATGATGTGTTTGCAACCTAAATCTCTTAAAGAACAGGTTATGGCAGTGTTACTACTTTCGGTACCGCCGCTAGTAAAAAATATTTCGGCAGGGTGTGCATTTAAAATTTTGGCTACACTTTTACGGGCTTGTTCAATGGCCATTCTTGTTTCTCTGCCATACGAATATATGCTAGATGGGTTGCCAAATTTTTCGGTTAAATAGGGCATCATGGTTTCTAGTACTTGTGAGTCAAGTGCTGTGGTGGCTGCGTTGTCGAAGTAAATTCTAGATGAGCTCATTGTTTTATAAAATATTTATTACACTAATTTTTACGAATTACACTAATTGAAAATAATTAAAATCCGTGTAATTCGTCTAAATCCGTGTAATTGATTTAATACTCTCACATCATCTCCCCAATATCCTGCATTATTCGTTTAGCAATATTATCCGCTGTTATTTCAAAATTACTTTCGGCATAAATACGTATGATAGGCTCGGTATTGCTGGTACGTAAATGTACCCAATCATTTTCAAATTCTATCTTCAATCCGTCTTCGGTATTCATCGGTTGGTTTTTATATTTCTCTTTTATCTTTTCAAAAATATCTGCAACGTTTATACCTTCGGTTAAGGTAATTTTATTTTTACTAATAAAATAATTGGGGAAGGTATTGCGTAATTGCTTTATAGTTTTTTTGCTATTAGCTAAATGAGTTAAAAATAAACCAATACCAATTAATGCATCTCTCCCATAATGTAAATCGGGTACAATAATTCCTCCATTGCCTTCGCCTCCAATTACCGCATTTTTTTCTTTCATTCTGTTTACCACATTTACTTCACCAACTGCACTAGGAAAATATTCGCCACCGTGTTTTATAGTTACATCTTTTAATGCTCTGGTGCTACTCATATTGCTTACCGTATTTCCTTTACGTTTGCTAAGCACATAATCTGCTACGGCAACTAATGTGTATTCTTCACCAAACATTGTTCCATCTTCGCAAACAAAGCAAAGTCTGTCTACATCGGGGTCTACAGCAATTCCTAGGCTTGCGTTTTGCTTTACAACTTCATTACTCAATTGAGTTAAATGTTCTGGCAATGGCTCTGGGTTGTGAGTAAATTCGCCGTTAACCACTTCGTTTATTACAACAATATCTTTTACCCCTAAAGCTTTTAATAATGCTGGTACAGCAATGGCGCCTGTACTATTTACGGCATCAATTACAATATTAAAATTTGCATTTTTTATTGCATCTATATCAACTAATTCGTAATTAACACAAGCATCAATATGTTTTTGTAAAAGAGAATCGTCTTTTGTAATGGCTCCTAAATTATCGATTTGTGCAAAATTGAACTCTTCTTTTTCGGCAATTTCTAAAATTAATTTTCCTTCATTTCCGCTAATAAATTCGCCTTTGCTGTTTAATAGTTTTAAAGCGTTCCATTCTTTGGGGTTGTGACTTGCAGTTAAAATAATTCCACCGGCTGCATCTTCAAACTTTACCGCCATTTCTACTGTTGGTGTTGTACTTAAACCTAAATCAATTACGTTAAAACCCAAGCCAATTAAAGTGCTTGTAACTAAATTATTAACCATTCCGCCACTTATTCTGCCATCTCTACCAATAACAATTTTGTTGTTTTTTGTTTGGGTAGATACCCAAGTGCCATAAGCTGCTGTAAATTTTACAACATCAAGTGGAGTAAGATTTTCGTTTGTTTTACCACCAATTGTACCTCTAATACCCGATATACTTTTTATTAATGCCATGTGTTTGTTTTTAGGGATGGCAAAGATATTGATAATATGCTAATTTGATAATATTGCTAATATGCTAATTTTACAATTAACCCCCTTAATAAAATTAATGAACTATTCCCCCTTTAGAAACGGAGGGGCTTATATTTGCACTATGAATAAACAATGGTTTAAAGATTGGTTTAATACACCTTACTATCATCAATTATATTTTAAAAGAGATGAGAATGAGGCGGCAGCCTTTATTGATAAACTAATTGATTATTTACACCCAAAAGGCAATGCCTTTATGTTAGATGTGGCTTGTGGCAAAGGCAGACATTCGATACAATTAGCAAGCAAAGGATTTGATGTTACTGGGATAGATTTAAGCAGCGACAGTATTGACGAGGCATTACAAAGTGCAACAGATAAATTACATTTTTTTACCCATGACATGCGATTGCCTTTTAGCATAAATTATTTTGATTATGCCTTTAATTTTTTTACCAGCTTTGGATATTTTACTACGCAACGAGAAAATGATAATGCCATTAGAACAATTGCTCAATCCATAAAAAAAGGCGGCACTTTTGTAATGGATTATTTAAATGTACATTATGCTGAAGATAATTTAATACATAAAAGCGAAAAGCAAATTGATGATATAAATTTTGTAATTACTAAATGGTTTGATGAAGATTTTTTTTACAAAAAAATTGTGGTGGAAGATGAAACTTTGGAAGAACCATTGGAATACACCGAAAAAGTAGCCAAGTTTAGTTTAGGAGATTTTACCGATATGTTTGCCTACCAAGGCTTACAAATACAAGAAGTTTTTGGGAATTATAATTTTGCTAATTATGATTTAAAAAAATCGCCAAGGTTGATAATGATTGCGAAGAAATTTTGATGGTGCGTTTTCACCGCAGAGAAAAGGAGCTAAATGAGTTTACGCAAAGCCTTTTTATCTTTCTCTGCGTAAACCTAGCTTTCTCTTTTCTCTGCGGTGAACTAAAATTTGAAATTTATTTATTATTTACCAGCATCCACCTTGCCGTTTCATAAAATGCTGTTGTTAGGCTTGATAAATGTTTTTTTACAGAGTCTTGTTGGGTTATAGTTAAGCTTAATGGCTTGCTAGTTGCAGTTACCAACTCTTCTTTTTGAATACGAATATTTTTGCGGTAGAAATAATCATCGGTCACCATACCAATCCAGCCAGGTGCATGATAAATGATGAAGGCTGCATTTTCCTTTTTATTACTATCCAATAAATCTCTTCCTAAGGTGGTGTTTAAGTAAGGCTGTTGTATCATGCCTGCAATGGTTGGCAAAACATCTATTTGCGATACTGTTTCGTTTCGTAGTTGTGGGCTTAATAAATTTGGTGAATAAAACAACAATGGAACATGCTCATCTGCAAGGCGTTGCTCCGTCCAAGCATTTGGGTAAACCGCTGTGGCATTACCTTCTACACCATGATCGCCAATAAAAATAAAAATAGTATTATTAAAGTAGGCATTTTTTTTAGCTGCTTCAATAAATTTTTTAAAGCAATAATCACTGTAAGCAAATGCATTGTACTCTTTCAATGATTCAAAGCCGTTTTTCTTTAATTCTTCTTCAGCTATATTTTTTTGGATAAAATCTTTATCTTCCTCAGGTATATTAAATGGTCGGTGATTATCTGCCGTTTGCACAATAGCAAAAAATGGTTTTTGTTGTTTGCTCAAAACGTTGTCAGCTTCTAAAAATAAATTTTTATCGTTAATGCCCCATACATTTACTTTTGCGGATGTATACTTTCCTTCTTCGTAAATATTTACATTGTTTATGTTTTTTACTAACCCTGTAAAATTATTAAACTGACTTCTGCCACCAATAAAATAAAATTTTTCGTAGTCTTCAAAATTATTGATGATGGTACGTTGTTTCACTGTGGCGGTATCTCTTGTGGCGAATTTAGAAAGCAACACATCTGGCACACCTGTAACAGTTGCAAAAACGCCCCTTGCCGTACCAAAAGTTGGCGTAAAACATCTATTAAAAAAAACGCCTTGCTTACACATTTCGTTAAAGTATGGAGTACTGTTTAAAACATTGCCACTCATGCTGCTTTTGTACATGCTAAAGCTTTCGCAAATAACTAAAATAATATTTGGTTGTGTTTCTAAGGCTTTACTTTCTGGCTGTAAAATTCTTGCATAAGGGTTTGAAGATTCGTTTTTTTGTATTCCTAAAAAACTAGCGATTAAAGGATAATTTTCTTTTGCTTTAGTGTTATAATCTGGGTTACGGAAACGAAGTGTAGTAAAAAAATTTTGTAAAGGGTTTAAGGCTAAATTACTTTTAAACTCATCGTTTAAGTTAAAAGCTCTAAAAAAATTAAGCGGTTTTAATGTTAAAAACCCATACATAAACCAACCTAAAATAAATACTGCAACAAAGTGCCATCTTTTTTTATAACTAAATTTATGAATACTTAAATTTTTAGCTTCAACATCTACATGCGTTTTTCTAAACATCCAAGTCATCATCATTACAGCACCAACTAATCCAATTAAAATCCAAATTACAGGATAGCTTTGCCAAACCATTTGTAGGCTTTCTTTTGGGTCTTCTGCAAAAATTAATGCATCGGCATTTAACCGGGCATTTATGTAGGCAAATTGCCCAAAATCGGCTCCATAAAAAAACAATACTAAAAGCGTAATAACACCTAAATAAATAGTCCATATTTTTTTATTTCGGTTGCTATAAAAAGGAGAAAATTTTAATAAAAGCGAAAAGATAACAATTGGTGAAAGTATAAAAGCTATCCACCGCAAATCATATTTTAAGCCTAGCCAAAAAGAAGGGAGTAGCTGAACAATAGAAAGGGTTTTGGGTTTAAAAAAAATAACTGTTGCAATTCTAAATGCTGTAAATATAAAAAGATAGATGAAGAATAGTTTTACTATCCATTGAATAGTTTTAGGAACTCTCCACCTAATAAGCATTTGTTTAAATTTTCTTAAGCTAAAAAAGAAAGCGAATATAATTTAAAAATGCAAAAATTGAGTAATTATCTTATCGGTAACTTCTTAGCTTATCACTTCTTTTTATTATTCAACAGTAAATATTTTGCTGTTTCGTAATACGCATTTGTTAAAAGGCTTAAATATTTTTTTGCACTATCGGTACTTCTATCTTTTGGAATTGGTAAATTATTTTGTACAGAAAAAAGCTCTTCTGTTTTCGATTGCAAGTTGTACATAAAATAATACTGCTCATTTACCATTCCAATGGTATGCAAAGCATCGTCGTAAATAAAGGCGGTATTGGCTTTTTTATGTGTTGTGTCAAATAAATTTCTTCCTAAAGTAGTATTTAAAAAATTAATTTTTGATAAGCCAGCTATTGAAGGCAATACATCTACCTGAGAACAAATTGTATTTACCCTTTTTGGTAAAATAAGTTTTGGGCTATAAAAAAGTAACGGCACATGCTCTGCTGTTAAGCCTTGCTCTGTAAAGGTTTTAGGAAATTGGTATGCTGCACCCTTTATGCCATGGTCGCCAATAAAAACAAAAATGGTATTGTTAAAATATGTCTCTTTTTTTGCAGCCTCTATAAACTGTTGAAAACAAAAATCGGTATATCTAAAAGCATTCATTTCTTCGTTACTTTCAAAACCATATTTGTTTAATGAATCTTTTGGAAAGTTTACTTTTTTAAAAATTGCTTCATCTTCTTTTGGTATAGTATAAGGTCTGTGGTTGTCTGCTGTTTGTATTATTGCAAAAAAAGGACTAGTTTTCTGTTTTAAAATACTGTTGGCTTCTAAAAATAAATT
>JANNWD010000206.1:0-1924 GCA_031408315.1 Bacteroidota bacterium | reverse complement strand
CAGGAGCAACAATGGCTGATGAACTGGCATTCCAATGTGCTGCAATAATTACAGGCATTTATCCGCATAAAGAAAATTGGACACCAAACTTTTGGTTTGATAGAGATCATGCCAATAGCCGTAAAATGCCTTACGAACTTACAAATTATACAACATATAGCATTGGCGGTAACTCTGTGCCACAAAATGTAAAAAATAACTACAATATACTGGCGAAGCATTATTTCGCAACACTCGGCTTATCTAATCCATATCAGGTGGTAGATAAGAAGCAATTTTTACCTGAAAGAAAGTTGATTTAAGATGCCAAAAATTAGCAATGAAAAATTACAAATGTATTTTTCTAGCAATGGAATTTACAACCCGTTGTATAAAGATAGTGTTGCCTTATATGACGATTTAAGAACACATGCAGATGGTGAATTTCCTACAAAAATGATTAAGGAAAGGCGACCAAGTGAAACCGATGAGATTTTAGAATACAGAGAAAAAACGTACAAAGCAATTACGAAATTACCCATAAGTAAAGTGGTTAGCAGTTTTAGTAAAATTAGGCGTAGCCCTGATTGGTGTATTGATTACCCAAAAGTAAAAACAGCTAGAATAATTGAAGATGAAACGCTGCAAAAATATTGTAGTGAAAATTTGCCTGGTTATACAAGTTTGACAAACTGGCTTTTTGGTTTATTGTTAAAGCAAAACTTAATTGATGCAAATGCAGTTATTGCAGTTATTCCTTTAGAAGCTATAACAGAAGATAGCTATACCAAACCTGTGCCTATTGTTTTCAACAGCAACCAAATAATTGAATTTAACGAAAAAGAAAAATTTGCTATTTTAAGAAGTAAGCGGAAAAACAATTTTTTGTTAGAGGATAATATTTACAAATCAGGCGATATTTTTTACTATATAGATGAAAAAGAAATAGTTGTTTACGAACAAAATAAAGGAGGCTTCACACCAACATTTACACAGGTTAATAATATTAGTCAATTTCCAGTATTTAAAGTAAAAGCTGAAGCGTATAAGCAATTTGATAATTTAAGTTTAAATCGAAGCCGTATTGATGCTATGGTGCCATTCCTTGATGAAGCAGCTTGTGAGTATAGCGACTTAAAAGGTAGTAAAATACAGCACTTATATCCGTTGTTTTGGTATTTTCAAAACAAAAATTGTAACGCTTGTGATGGTAGCGGAAAAAAGCCAAGTGACGACGGACCTAAGGATTGTACAAGTTGTGGTGGAGGTGGAAAAATTAAATTTTCTCCATTTGCACACTTGCAAATAGATCCTGCTGAATTAGGCAAACAAGCCAATCCTATACCGCCAGCAGGATTTGTACAAAAAGATACTGTTATTTTAGAACTGCAAGAAAAAAGTGTTGAGAAAAATATGTTTAAAGCACTTGCAGCTATTAATATGCAATTCCTCGACCAAACGCCATTGAGTATAAGCGGAGATGCAAAGCAAGTGGATAGGGAAGAACTAAATAATACTGTTTACAATTTTGCTGAGGATTTGGTATATGCTGCCGATAAAGTAATATACTTTATTAATGAGTGGAGGTATAGCACATTAATGCCTGATAAAAAAGTAAGGATGGAAATGTTGCCAAACATTCCAGTACCACAAAATTTTGATTTGTTGCCCGAAGATTACTTAATGAAAGAGGTAACCGATGCTAGAACAGCTAAAGTAAATCCATTACTTATTGCAACATTAGAACAGCAGTTGGCGGCAAAGAAATTCTACAATCAACCTGATTTAGCTAATAATATTAAACTATACTTTGATTTAGATCCATTGCCTGGTTTATCAGTAGATGAGAAAATGAGTTTAATTAGCAATAAAGCAATAACTCAACAGGATTTTGTTATTAGCAGCTACATGGCCTCGTTTATAAAAAGAGCGTTGAAAAATGATA
>JANNWD010000205.1:0-2654 GCA_031408315.1 Bacteroidota bacterium | reverse complement strand
CTATACTTGCCGTAAATGCTTATTCCCCGATGGTTAATTGTAGTGGTGTTTTTTATATCTGTGTAGTATTGATATACCAATTTGGAGGTAATAATACCCGAAGCATTTTTATACACAATGCTATCAAGCAATTGATTGGTATAATAATAATCGGTTGTATAAATGATAGCAGCACTGGCATTATATTCTATTTCTTTTAGTTTTTGTTTGTTATTATTAAAGGTAATGGTGCTGTACTCTGGGTAACTAGGATAACTTTTTTTAAAGGGCAACCCACCGCTATTTAAAGTATAAATAATGGTATTATCTAAACTGCCCGATGGCTTGTACTCCTCTTCTTTTATTGTGTTGGTTGAATAGGTATATTCTCTACGAGCCTGGTTGTTTCCTTTCCATTCTTTTATACACCTATTTTGTGCATCATATTCATAAGTCCATGCTTTGCCAGTAACCACATCGGTTTCTGCTTTTACTTTATATAGTGTTTCTGCTGGCGGTGCAGGTGTATCATCAGTTTTATCTTTTTTGCAAGAAGAAAAAAGAATGAAAGTTGTTAGAATAAATAAAATGTTTTTTATCATTATTTTAATTTTTTGTTTTTACGTTTTTTTAATTTTTGAGATACATAGAATATTTTTCGCCTTCTTTTGGCAGAACATCTAACCGGCAACCACAAGCGTCAAAACAGCTTAATTCTTTTTTTCCTTTTACGATTAAATCGCATTGCTCACCAGAAATTATAATTACGGTGCATCCACATGCAATTGTGGCTTCAATTATATTATGTTTAACATTTATTAATGTAGCACTTTTGCCTACTGGCAGCAGTTTAAATTAGTACCCTTTCTTAGCAATTAATTTACCATTAGTTACAAAAGTTCCTTTAGGTAATTTTACATCAGCATTTCTTGTGCTTTGAGCCATGTTTTTTTTACTTATCATTACTAAAAAAAAGAGCAGCAATAAATTTATTTTTTTCATATGCACTTTTTCATTTTGTTTGAATAGCCGCTGCACATTTATCAATATTCATAGCACCATAATTAAATGTGTGGCGGCTACCATCTTTTAGGGTTACAATACATTTTTTGCTAAGAAAAGATTTTTGTATTTCTACACTGGTAATGTCTTCTTTGTTTATTTCCAAAAAACCTTCGCTTCCCCATTTAACATATAAAAATTCTTCCAGAATGCCTTTGGCACTATAATCAAATTTTGCATCGTATAACAATCGCATATTGGTTACTAATAATTTACCATTGTACTTACCGCCTTTTGGTGGTTCATATAAAATTGTCCAAGTATCAATTTTTTGTTCGTTAGGAAGAAGTGTAATATTCATTGCTTTTAAATTTTAAACAAGATACTAGCTGTATCAGGCTGATAAAAGCTGTAAACAGTTATCGGTGGCTAAGAAATAGTAAATGGTAGTATTAATCTTTTCATCATATTCTTATGCAATTAATTCAAAAAAAAATGGCGTTAAAATTTTATGAAACGATGAATATATATGAGCATATTACTTACTTCAGAAACGTTTTACTCAGTATTTCCTTCGTTTGCTCATTTACTACTCTAACAAAATAAATGCCACTAGGTAATTGAGTTACTTCAAAATCACAATGAGTAATTCTTATATTTTTTTGCAAAATGATTTTGCCACTTGTATTAATTATTTGCAGTAAATTATTTCCTGTTCTCCATGTAGTAGGAAGTGTAACCGTTAGTATATCTATAGTAGGATTAGGATATACAATAATGTTTACCTGCCCTTTTGATTTTATTAATCGGCTTGGAGAATATGAGTATCGTCCGTCTTTATCTACCATTTTTATTCTGTAAACTAATTGCTCTGCTAATTGCTTATTATCTATAAAAGAATATTCAACCACTGAATTATTGTTTGCATTTGCCCATAACTTACCAATAGTAACAAAAGCACCACTATTATCACTTCTTTCTATACTAAAAAAAGATGTATTAATTTCATTACTAGTTTTCCATTTTAGTAATACAGTATTATTTTTTTGCTCTGCAGTAAACTCAAGTAGGGTAAGCGGAAGTACAATTGGAAGTACGGCACAAATCAGTCCATTACCATCTTCAGGAGTAAGAGTACCTATACCAGCCGTAGAGCCTGATATAGTAATGCCTAAACCACTTGTTATAAAGGAACCTCCACCACCAGCTCTACCCACAAGACCTTCTCCAGCACCACCGCCGCCAGAGTAGCCACCGCCACCGCCAGCTTCACCATTATCTGCACCGCCGCCACCAGCCCAACCATACCCTCCAGGTGCACCACCAGAGCCGCCTGCCCCACCATATACTCCATTTATATTACCTTGCCCACCACCCTCAGCATTACCTGCTTTCCCACTTCCTGCACTTAGTAAACCACCGCCACCACCACCGCCATTTGGATTACCAGTGCATTCTTCCCCAGCAAAGCCTCCATTGCCACCTATACCACCTTTACAATTATTTATATGGCTGCCGTCGCAAACTTTAGATACCTCAATAGGAAAACCATTCCCCCCATTATTAACTACAACAGCATTGCCACCAAACCCATCGTTATCTTCTCCACCACCACCGCCAGCTACTAATACTAATGAGCCATTTTTGTAAACAGCACTTGCACCACCACCGCC
>JANNWD010000204.1:0-4879 GCA_031408315.1 Bacteroidota bacterium | reverse complement strand
CCTTTTCAATCATTACTTGTATAGGTGTATTTTTGGCATGGGAGCAGCCAGTGGTATTATTATAAACTAAAAGCGAAACAGTATAACTACCAACAGTTGCATACGTATGTGTAGGGTTTTGTTGGCTAGAGGTGTTGCCATCGCCAAAATTCCATGTCCATGTATCTGCACCAATACTATTATCGGTAAATACTCTGGTAGTTTTGTTTGTACAAATAAAACTGGGTACAAAATTAGCAATAGGCGGTTTAATATGTATGTAATTATTAAACTGAATAGTATCGGGGCAGCCTTCGTTCCATACAATTAATTGTACATTAAAGTAGCCAGTATCTTGATATTCATGTATAGGATTTTGTTCTACAGAGGTTGAACCATCTCCAAAAGTCCACAACCATTGTGTAATATTTCCTGTAGATAAATCAGTAAAATTTACAGGTGTAAATGCACACACATCTCTTGGATTAGCACTAAAATTTGCGGTAGGTTTGCTGCTTGCTACAATTCCCTCTGGCACTAAAACAGTATCGGTACAGTCACCTGCAGTGGTAATTATTAATTTAATATCATATCTACCTAAACTAAAAATATGTGTAGGGCTCACTTGGGTTGATGTTGTACCATCGCCAAAATCCCATAAGTAACTTACTACAGGATCAACAGAATTAATGGTTGCTGTAAATGTATGTGTAAGTGGTGCACATTGCTTAAAAGGTAAATTATTTATGGTAGCAGTTGGGGGTTGAATTTTTATATAATCGGTTTGTGTAAATGTATTTGTACAGCCGTTAGCGTTTGTAACTGTTAGTGTCACCGTATAATTTCCTACAGCATTATAAGTGTGTGTAGGGTTTATTTGTGTTGAAGTTATGCCATCACCAAAATCCCAATTGTACGTACTACCGCCAGTACTTTGGTTAGTAAAATTTACAGTAAGCGGTGCTTTACAAGCCGCTAATGGCGAACCTGTAAAATTTGCAGTAGGGTTATCTACAACTCTAATGCTACCAAAAGCAGAGTCGCTACAGTTACCAAAATTGGCAACTAATTTTATTGGATAAATGCCTGCTGTTGTGTATGTTTTAGATGGGTTTAAATCTGTTGAGGTTGTACCATCGCCAAATGTCCAAAAAACGTTTGCAGGTGTTGGCAAAGAAGTGTTACTAAATACTACTGCATTGTTTACACAAGCAATTGTAGGGTTAGTAAAGGAAGCATCTACAATACCTATACTTACTGCATTTGTTACTGTAAAAGTGTGTGTGCATCCTAAATTATTTGTTACCGTTAATGTAACAGTATAAACGCCTGCAGTTGTGTATGTATGCGATGGGTTTATTTGGGTAGATGTACCTCCATCTCCAAAAGTCCAAGCGTAAGAAAGTGTGCCTGGGCCTGTAGACAAATTAGTAAAATTAATTACCGACGGTGGACTACAATTAGTTGGTTGTGTATTAGTAAAATTTGCTTGCACTGCTGCACTTACTTTTACATATTGTGGCTTTGTTACAGTAGTAACACAACCAAAACTATTGGTAGCTCTTAATGTTACATTATAATTTCCTGCTGTTGTATAGGTGTGAGCTGGATTTTGTGCCGATGAAATTGTACCATCGCCAAAATCCCATTCCCAACTTGTAATGCTACCACTACCAGCATTTGATTGATTGGTGAATTGAACAGGTAAAGGCAAACAACCAACAAGCGGAGATCCTATAAACGCAACAGTTGGTTTTGCTTGTACAATAATATATTGTGTTTTTATAATTGTATCGGAGCCAGCAGCATTTAATACAATTAGCTTAACAGTATATGAGCCTGCAGTAAAATATGTAGTTGCAGGATTTTGTGCTATGGATGTTGTACCATTTCCTAAATCCCAATGCCATTCGGTTGGGTTGCCAGTTGATAAATCGGTGAAACTTACCACAAGTGGTGAACAGCCAGATAATGGTGTGGCAAAAAAATTTGCATCAAGCTGTGAAAATGAAGTGAAACTTGATAAGAGTAAAACTGCAAATAATACAAGTCGGTTTACAACCAATTTTTTGGCAGTCATTTTTGCTTGGTTTTAATGGAATTTTGGACGTTACTTTTATATAACTCTTAAACTTTGCAAAAATTGTACCACAGCCAAGTTTTTGTTTACATATTATATGGAATATATGTAAATAATTGACTCATAATAATTTAAAAAATGGGTTTAAATACTGTCTATTTTTTTTTCTAGCTTTAAAAGCGATTGTATAAGCTCATTTTCTAAAACAGAATTGTTTTGAGTAGCAGTTTGAGTAGCGTACCAAATAAGTACCATAGCAATATAGTCTTGCATATCCTTACCAGAAAAAGCAGTTTTAAATTCCACAATTTTTTCGTTAATTGTTTTTAATGTGCTACGTATAACTTCCTCATCTTCGGGGCTAGTTTTTATACGATAAGTTCTATCGCCAATTACAATATTTATGGGAATGAGTTCTGCCATTTTTATTCGCTTAAAAAAGTAATACACTTATCTATTTCTTTAATGTATTGCTTGATGTTTTTTTCAAAATTCTTTTTATCGGTTTCCGATAAAGTATTGGTAGCTGCTTTTAAAATATGTACTTGTTGTTGAAGGGTATTTATTTTTTCAGCAGCGTTATTTTTTTCTAGTTGTAAGTCTATCAACAATTTTGTTTGCTGTTCATTGTCTTTTTGTAATTGCTGATAGTTCTTCAACAACTGTTGTAGCTTATGATTAATGCGGTTAATATGTTGTTCAAGTTCTTGCAAGTTATTTTCTTATTTCTGCTCCCAACTCTTTTTCGTACGATGAAATTATTTTACTCATCATACCATCAATTTCTTTATCTGTCAATGTTTTTTCTTCATCTAAAAAAGTAAAACTTACTGCCATGCTTTTTTTACCAGCACCTAATTTTTCGCTTTCAAAAACATCAAACAAGTTAATGTTTTTTAGTTTATTTATTTTAGTAGAATAAGTGGCTGTTTCTATTTGTTGATAGGTTAAGGCTTTATCAACTACAACGGCTAAATCTCTTTGTACGGCTGGGTATTTTGAAATTTCGGTGTACATTAGTTTTTGCTTTTTGGTAAGCTGTATTAATTTATCCCAATTAATATCTGCATAAAAAATGGCTTGTTTAATATCCATTTTAGCGGCATCAGTTTTTTCTACTTCTTTTACTTCGGCAACGGTATCATTTCCTTTTTTTAGTAAAATGATATTGTTCTCAATTACAATATCGGTAATATTTGATCCAGCAATGGCTAAAATTTGTTGCACAACTCCTTTTGCAAAATAAATATCGGTTTTTACTACTTTAGTATTCCAGCTATCCAATATTTTATTACCCGTAATGTATAAGCAAAGATGATTTGCTTCTGCATACTTTCCTACTTCGGTTGTAGAATATGTTTTACCAAACTCATAAAAACAAATATTGGTATTTTTTCGGTTAATGTTGTGGGCAATAGTTTGTAGACCTGTTTGCAACATTGATGGTCGTAGCACATCCAATTCTGCACTAAGATTATTCATCATTTTTACTGTGCTTTGCAAGGTGGCATCTTCAAAATAAGCACTGTTGGTAATGCTATTGGTAAATATTTCATTAAAGCCAACACCCACTAAATAATTGCTTACTTTTTCTTGGTAAGTGTGTTGATGGGCAAGTGTTTCAATAGCTGGAGCAATAGTTATGTATTGTGGAATTTCTACATTATCTAATCCATCAATACGCATTATTTCTTCTACTAAATCGGCAGGTATGCTAATATCTGGTTTGCTAAAAGGCACTTTTACCCAAAGTTCATCCATTCCTTCTTTTATAATTTCAAAACCAAGGCTAGTTAAAATATTTTTAACCGTATCTCCATGGTAATTTTTACCACTCAGTTTTTTTAAGTAATGATATTTTAACGCAACTTCTGTTTTTTGTTTTGGAGTTGGATAAACATCAATAATATCACTTGCAATTTCGCCACCAGCAATTTCCTTTATTAGCATTGCTGCTCTTTTTAATACATTTACAGTGTTACTAATATCCACACCTTTTTCAAACCTTGTAGCTGCATCGGTACGTAAGTTGTGTTTTACAGAACTTATCCGTATGTGTTCATTGCTAAAATAAGCACTTTCTAAAAAAATATTTTTTGTTGATGATTTTATACCGCTATTTAATCCACCAAAAATACCGCCAATACACATTGGTATTTCATTGCCATCACAAATCATTAAATCGTTTGCACTTAATTTTCTTTCTTTTTCATCCAACGAAATAAAGGGAGTTCCTTCGGTTAAATTTTTTACAATTACTTTTTTGCCTTTAATTACATCAGCATCAAAAGCATGTAAAGGTTGCCCAGTTTCGTGTAAAATACAATTGGTAATATCTACAATGTTATTAATGCTTTTTACACCAATGGCTTTTAATTTTTGTTGCAGCCATTTTGGGCTTTCGGTAATAGTAACACCTTGTATGCTAACCCCAGCATAGCGTTGGCAAGCATCAGTATTTTCAACAATTACTTCAAATTGCAATCCTTGATGCTCAACTTTAAAGTTATTTTTAAACGGGCTTTTTACTAAAGTGTCTTTTTTGTTATGATGACTTAAATATGCACACACATCTTTTGCTACACCCAAATGGCACATAGCATCCATTCGGTTTGGTGTTAAACCTATTTCAATAATGGTATCCGCGTAGGGTTTAAAATAATCTGCCGCAGGCGTACCCATAACAACATCGTTTGGCAAAACTAAAATACCGGCATGGCTTTGCCCCATTCCAATTTCATCTTCTGCACAAATCATTCCATAGCTTTCGCTACCACGTATTTTTGCTTTTTTCATGGTTAAAGGTTCGCCTGTACTTGG
>JANNWD010000203.1:0-2806 GCA_031408315.1 Bacteroidota bacterium | reverse complement strand
AACAATCTTTATACAAAGGAATAGAAAAAGCTATACATGGTAATAGAGTTGGAGACATTGCTTTTGCCGTACAGCAGTATACCGAAAAAGAACATGGATATGGTGTAGTGAGAGAATTAGTAGGGCATGGTGTTGGTAGGCATTTGCATGAAGACCCACAAGTACCCAACTATGGTAAACGAGGTAGTGGTGCTAAGTTAAAAGAAGGAATGACTATTGCAATTGAACCTATGATAAACCTTGGCGTAAAAGAAGTGTACCATGATGAAGATGGTTGGACAATTCGTACCAAAGACAATAAACCCTCGGCACACTTTGAACATAGTGTATGCATACAAAAAGGCAAAGCCGATATTTTAAGCAGCTTTATTGATATTGAAGCTGCAGAAAAAGCTAATGCTAATTTATTTGCCACTGTTATTTAAGCAATGCTTTTTTAACAAAATTATCTTTTTTAAATTAGCTAACTTTTATTTTTGTGTAGCATATTTACAAGCTATTTTTTGCTTAACAACTAAAAAATAACTGATTATGCTATTATATTTGTACAACACTAAATTGTACAAATATGAAACAGAAATTATCATTACTACTACTAACTTCATTTGCATTTTGTAGTATTACTACTGCACAAGATGTTTTAGCTTCCACTATAAAAATTGGCTCGTTTTATTTAGGTATGAAGCATACCGAAATAGAAAAGATGAGTACCAAAAAATTTACTACAACAGAATTAAAAACCCTTAGCGACGATTACGAAAAAACAACCGACGTAATGGTTAATGGTGTAAAATATACATTCGATTTTTACCCAACCTACACTACAGATGCAAAATTAGATGGAACATATACCGTATCAAAAATAATATGTGGAGATAGTAAAGTAAAAACAAAATCGGGCATTACTATTGGCATGAATAAATTTGAAGTGCTTAAAAAACTAAATGGCATGAGTATTAGTTTTGAATTTAATAAATATACCAAGTACGATAACGACGGTAAGCCTACCAAGTATTTTAAAGAGTACATAAGAATAAACGATACCCAAGCTGGCAAATCGCTTACACTAAATATTGAAAATGATAAAGTACATTCGTTTGAGTTGTATTATGAAGAAGGGTGTTAGGCGATTGGGTGTATTTGTAGTGTTGCATTTTACAGCCTTTTCGACTACATTATTTAGATAATAGGGAGGCTTTTTTAGAATGATATTGCACCGTCCTGATTGTACACATTGGCTAGGTGGAAAGACGTTGCTGGGAATGGGAAGCCTTATTTAATCCAATTATCTTTACAAAAAAATTACGGCTTTTATTCACATTTCAAAATAACTTTCAGTATGAAATATTTTGCATTACTTTTAGTTTACATCTTGTTTTTAACAAGCGTAAATCTTTTTGCACAGCAAACGGATTTACCTTATAAAATTAATAGTAAAACATTTAATCCCTCCACATTGCTTTGGCATGATAAGCCTGCACAAAAATGGGATGATGCGTTACCGGTTGGTAACGGTCGATTGGGTGCAATGGTTTTTGGAAGGAATGGAGAGGAACGTATTCAGTTAAATGAAGAAACCTACTGGTCTGGCGGACCCTACTCAACTGTAGTAAAAGGTGGTTATAAAGTATTGCCTGAAATACAAAAGAAAGTATTTGAAGAAAAGTACCTGACTGCACATAATTTGTTTGGTCGCCATTTAATGGGCTACCCGGTTGAGCAAATGAAATATCAATGCCTTGCAAACCTGCATTTGTTTTTTAAAAATCAAGATAGTGTAACCGATTATAAAAGATGGCTGGATTTGGAGAGTGGTATTAGTGGCGTTTCTTATTCATCTAATGGTGTAACCTATCAAAGGGAAGTTTTTGCCTCGTCACCTGAACAAGTAATTGTTGTCCGTATTACGGCTAATAAACCAAACAGTATTTCTTTTACCACCAATCTTAGAGGGGAAAGAAATCAGGTACACTCCAACTATGCTACCGATTATTTTAGAATGGACCCTTATGGAAATGACGGGTTGATACTCACGGGTAAATCAGCAGACTATATGGGTGTAGAAGGAAAGGTGCGATATGAGGCAAGGATAAAAGCAGTACCGGAGGGAGGTAATGTAAAAACGGATGATGTGAATCTCATTATTGAAAATGCAAATTCTGTAACACTATATTTTGCAGCAGCCACCAATTTTGTTAACTACAAAGATGTAAGTGCTGATCAACACCAAAGAGTAAACAATTATTTTAAAGCCATCGAAAATAAAGATTATAACAACATTTTTTCTGATGCTATCACGAACCACAAAAAATATTTTAATAGAGTATCACTACAATTATTCAATACTGTAAATTCTTTTTTGCCTACATTAGAACGAGTTAAAAAAATTCAAACCGAACCTGATCCTTCCTTAGCTGCTTTAAGTTATCAATTTGGCAGGTATCTCATGATAGGTTCTTCAAGACCCGGTACAGAACCTGCTAATCTGCAGGGCATTTGGAATGATAATATGAATCCATCATGGGATTCAAAATATACTACCAACATTAATACTCAAATGAATTACTGGTCTGTTGAAAGTGGCAATCTTTCGGAATGTGTAGAACCTTTGGTAAGAATGATAAAAGAATTAACAGACCAAGGCACACAAGTAGCCCGTGAACATTATGGCGCAAGAGGATGGGTGTTTCATCAAAATACGGACATATGGAGAGTAGCTGCACCTATGGATGGGCCTACTTGGGGAACATTTACAGTTGGGGGTGCATGGCTTTGCACACATATATGGGAGCATTACGACTATACA
>JANNWD010000202.1:0-1766 GCA_031408315.1 Bacteroidota bacterium | reverse complement strand
AATCCTTATTTTATTTATTTTGATCAAACTGGTAGTCCTTACAATGGAACATTGCAAATACAAGCAAAGCAAGTCTCTCTTTTTCCAATAATACCTGCCGTTACCTGGAACTTTAAGTTTTAAACGAAAAAAGCACCTTTTTTCAAAAGTGCTTTAAATTAAGTATGGATCAAAACTATCTTATTAGAGTATGATATTTTTCTACAGTTGCACCTGGATATAAGGGTTCGTTACTGTAAGTATTTTTTAACGTTAAAAGGTCTTCAGTAAGGGTTAATAATTTGTATCTGTGCCCATCAGGCTTTGTATCGGTAACTACAGAATCTAAGCCTTTAAATTGAAAAGTTCCAACATCTTCGGTATCTAAATTCCATTTGTAATTAAACGAACCTGCGGCACCAAAATTTACAAAATTTTTAGGCCTAGGGTTTTGTTTTAAAATGGTATCTTTTGCAAAAACACCACCATAAAATACCCTTAACTGAATTCTATTTATTTCCCAATTACCTACTATTAATTGCTCTTTAGATTTTGTGGCTGTTTCATCTTTTTCACAAGATGTTAGTGTAGTAAAAAACAATGTAATAGCACTAATGGCTACCAATAAAGTATAACTTTTCATTTTTGTTGATATTAGATTTTACTAATAACGACTTTTTAAATGAAATATTGCCTTTATTTTAACTTATGCACAAACCTAATTACCCCACTTTTTTTAAGGTCGCTGGCTATACGTACTTCATAGCGTTTACCGCCGTCGGTAACAATCATTACTGCAGTATTAGGAGGAATTGAACCTAAATTTTCGGCATACATAATAAGTTCATTAACAATTATATTGGGGTCTACAACTAAATTTAAACTCAAAGCTTTATCGCTTAATCTTTTACGGGCTTCTACTAATTTCCCATTAAAGAAAACCGATATAGTATCTCCATCAATATCCCCATTATCATAAAAATCTACTTTAAAAGTTTCGTTCTCTACCTCAATTGTTTGTATTACGCTGTTGTCTCTTTTTTCAAAATTAGTGTTTTGTACTTCTTTTTTTGGAGCTACTTCCTTTTTAGGGAAAAGGGGTTTTTCTGTTACCACATCTTGTTTAATTATGGATTGCTCTTTAGGCTTTATTGGTGTTGTATTTTTTACAATAGGAGGAGGAATAGGTTTGGGCTTTATAGTTATTTTCGTTTCAGGGATTTTAGGTTTATCTGCCCTAGTAGTAGCGTTGTTAAAAAGTGGTTTGTTAACTGTTTTTAATACTCTGCGTTTTAAAATGGTATTACCAAAACCGCAATCTCCGTCTTGGTCAGGTGCAGGTACCCAATCGCCACTTAGCACATCTTCTTTATTATCTTCATGTATTTTTAGCCTATGTATTTGAAAGCAATTTCTAATGTCGGTAGGTACGTTAGTTTTTGTACGTTCTACCTCCCTTACCTCAACATATTTTGCATTTTTTTTAATAAAACCTTCTAATCGGCAAATGGTATAATATCTTTTACCTGTAGAGTTAAAGTAGGTGTACGAAAAACCAGTAACCTTATTGCCCTTAGTGTTTAATTCTAATACATAGTCACATAAATCTCCTCCCCAACTCATAAACGATGTACTTTTATCCATAAAATTACCTTTCCATTGGCCATTAAAATTTTGGGCTTGTAAAAAGTTGACGGATAAAATAAATAATATTGAAAGTAAAAATTTGTGCATTTTTATAATTTAATAATTGGATACATCTATTATTTATATTCATCATATTCTTA
>JANNWD010000201.1:0-1588 GCA_031408315.1 Bacteroidota bacterium | reverse complement strand
TATATGCCGCAAATTCAGCCTGTGCCTCTGCATTTCTAAGCGAAACTGGCGTCATGACGTCAAACCCAAGCGTGGCTGCGCGGGCGTGAACCGGCGTTGGGGTCAGCGTCTTGCCGCGTCCGGCGGGGCGGGGGGGCTGGGCATAAACCGCAACAATTTCGTGCCCCGCGCGCGCCAACGCATCAAGGCTCGGCACCGCAAAATCGGGAGTTCCCATAAAAATAACGCGCATAACTCTCTCAACCCCTTGGCATCGGTGAACGCAAGCCCCTATCATGAATTTCATGGCTAGCCACGAACTTGAAACACTTGCCTCAGCGCTTGCGAAACTCCCCGGATTGGGGCCGCGTTCGGCGCGGCGCGCGGTGCTGCATTTGCTCAAGAAACGCGAAACTGCGCTGACCCCGCTGCTTCGCGCGCTTGAGGTGGTGAATGATCGGCTGTCAACGTGTGAGACGTGCGGCAATATTGATACGGTAAACCCGTGCCAAATCTGTGCCGACCCGCGCCGTGACGCCCGCGCGCTGTGCGTGGTTGAGGATGTGTCAGACCTGTGGGCGCTTGAGCGGTCTCGGCTCTTTCCCGGTCAATTTCATGTACTTGGTGGCCATCTTTCAGCACTTGATGGAATACGGCCAGAGGATTTGGCGATTGATACGCTTGTGGCGCGCGTGGCGGCAGGCGGGATTGATGAGGTTGTCCTCGCGATGAATGCGACACTCGATGGGCAAACCACCGCGCATTATATCGTTGAGCGGCTTGAGCGCTTTCCCGTGCGGCTGACCCAGCTTGCCCACGGGCTTCCGGTGGGCGGAGAGCTTGATTATTTGGATGATGGGACGCTTGCTCAGGCACTGCGCGCGCGGCGACCCGTCTCTTGACCCTTGCGCCGCCAATTCCTAATTAGCATTTATGACAATATTATCGATTATTGAAGCCCCCGATCCGCGCCTCCGTGTGATTTCGGAACCCGTTGCGGCGGTGGATGACGGCATTCGCGCGCTGATCGCCGATATGTTTGAAACAATGTATGCCGCACCTGGCATTGGCCTCGCCGCAGTGCAGGTGGGCGTGGCGAAGCGTTTGCTCGTGATTGATTTGCAGGAAAAGGATGAGGAAACCGGCACCACAATCCGTGTGCCGCGTGTGTTCATCAACCCCGAAATCACCCCGCTTGGCGAGGATTATTCGGTGTATAATGAGGGCTGTCTGTCAGTGCCTGATCAATACGGCGATGTTGAGCGCCCCGCCAGAATCCGCGCAAAATGGCTCGACGGCGACGGCAAGGCGCATGACGAACAACTCGACGGCATGATCGCAACCTGCCTGCAACATGAGATGGATCATCTTGAGGGCATCCTGTTTTTCGACCATCTGTCGAAATTGAAGCGCGATATGCTGCTCAAAAAGCTCGCGAAACAGCGGAAGATGGCGGCTTAATTTTTCGCTTTTCTGAAATGAGCGTTCAGTCTATGTTCTAGATATGGAAATTTATTGGATTATCGCGCTCGCTCTATTTATGCTGGCGATCGGCGGATCGTTTGGCTGGCTGATCGGTGGGCGTGGGGCTGCGGCGCTTACGGTTGAG
>JANNWD010000200.1:0-7154 GCA_031408315.1 Bacteroidota bacterium | reverse complement strand
TTTAGCTATGAGGGGCTACGAAAATATTTTTTGCCCGCACACTTTGTAAACCCTGTACAGGATTACTACATTTGTAAACCAATAGCAGGATTATTAACCACAAGTGTCAACTTTTTTCAGGACGAGTCAGATCGCTGTTGTGCTTCATCTGGGCAGGACGTTCGTTGTTGGACTTTTGTTTGTTAACCTGTACTTTTATATCTTTAATCAGCAGCGGTTCCGGGCGGACGAGCAATGAATTCCAGTCCTGCAGCAAGCCCTGCCCGTTATATGCAACCCGTTCATCAATTCAGTCATCTCAATATTTACAGTCAGACAAAATTTTCTTTGCAAATACTACTAATAGGGTATTGCATCTTTACGGTTGACACTGTATTATTACAAACTGAAGTAACGCTTATGAACACTTGTACAAAACGTCAACCCGTTTGCAGCACATATAGCAGCAGCACAAAACCCACCGCACCCTGCAAAGCTGCTATAAGAGCTGCAAACGCAGCTATATTCAGCAAGCCAAGCAGCAGTAATTATTTTTCAACAGCAGATTATAATCAACATTTATAATGCAAAGTATTTGTTTTAATAAATATCATCTTTTAATTGTAACGTTTATGCTATCCGTTTGTTTGTGCGATGCACAAACAAAGCCGAGCCCACCCACCACCCCACAAATACCAAATACAAGTAAGTATATTTCTCAAGTAAATAGCAAAATAGATAAGTATCAACACCGTATCACCAACAAAACTGAAAAGACTTTAACCAAACTAGCCAAGTGGGAAAATAAAATAAAGAACCTATTAGAAAAAGCCAGCCCCGAAACAGCCCAACGATTATTTGGAGAAGGCAAAACAACATTCACTACTTTATTACTGCAATACAAAAAAGGAGAGCAACTTGTAAATACACAACGAGTAAAGTATGATGAGTATAGAGATAAACTAACTACTAGTTTAAAATACTTAGAAGAACAAAGAGATAGCATAGATAAAAAATTAATTCAACCAATAAGTAAAACCAATAAGAAGCTAGACGAACTGGAAGAAGAAACACAAAAGCAAGAAGCAGTAGAAGCCTTTATCAAAGAAAGAAAAAAGCAATTAATAGACGAAGCACTAAAACATATCGGCAACTCTAAATACCTAACTAAAATTAGTAAAGAAAGCTACTATTACGTTGAGACCATAAAGAACTATAAAGAAATATTCTCCGATAAAAAGAAAGCTGAAGAAACAGCATTAACCCTGCTCAATAAAATACCAGCCTTTAAAAGATTTGTGGAAGACAATAGTATGTTAGCACAACTATTTGGTAGTCCCAATGCAACACCTAATTTACAAAACTTACAAGGCTTGCAAACAAGAGCAAGTGTAAATAATATTATACAAAATGCAATAGCCGCAGGAGGTCCAAATGCACAAGAACAAATAAAGCAAAACATACAACAAGCCCAAGCCGAGTTGAGTAAGTTAAAAGATAAGGTATTAAAAGCTGGTGGCAATAGCAGTAACGATGAAATAGCAGATTTTAAAGTTAATCCAGAAAGAAGCAAAACCTTTAAACAGCGTTTAGAATTTAATACCAATGTACAGTTTGGTAGAAACAATAGTTTATTACCAGCTACCACAGATTTAGGGTTAAGTGTGGGCTATAAATTTTCTGAATCAAAAATTATGGGTATAGGACTTAGCTACAAAGTTGGCTTAGGCACAATACAAAAAATAAAGTTCAGCCACCAAGGAATCTCACTAAGAAGCTTTGCCGATTTTAAATTAAAGAAACAATTTTTTATTACAGGTGGCTACGAAATGAATCACAACGCAGCCTTTAGTAACATTCAAGAGTTAAAAGAATTTAATGCATGGCAGAGTAGCGGATTAATAGGAATAAGCAAAAAAATAAACCTAAAAACTAAATATAGTAAAGGTACAAAGTTGCAATTGCTATATGATATGTTAGCTAGGCAACATACACCAGTAAGCCAGCAATGGATATTTAGAGTGGGGTATCAATTTTAAAAAACAAGAAGTTATACAGGAATAAAAAATAAAACCGAATGAAAAAAATTGTAAGTATTCTTTTGTTATTAGTGGCTTTACAAGTACAAGCACAACCAACAGAGCCACCAAAGCTAAACAATAGCATGATACCTCCAAGCCCCGATGCAGCATCGTTGGGTAAGTATGGAGTGTTTCCAGTAACGCTGTATACGGGGAGTCCTAATATTTCCATACCTATTACAGAGGTAAAAACAAATAAATTGAGTTTGCCTGTTTCATTAAGCTACAATTACAATGGTTATAAAATTGGTGATGAAGCCAGTTCAATAGGTTTAGGATGGGCATTGCAATCTGGAGGGGTTATTACAAGAATGCCAAAAAGTAGAACAGATGACCAAGCTGTACCCACTTTAACTTACAAATGGTATGATGTGCCTTACCTAACAGACTTAATGGAAGACCCTAAATTCCTAGATGAAGTAAAATTCAACCAAGTGGATATGGAGCCTGACATCTATAATTTTAGTTTTAGTGGGTATAGTGGAAAGTTTATTTTAATAGGGCAAAGAGCCTTTTTATTTCCAAAGCAAGATTTAGTAATCACAGAAAATGGAGGAGGCTTTTATATACATACACCAGATGGAGCTATTTATAATTTTCAGACGACTGAGACTACAAAGCCCTTATTAGGCAATAGTCCTGGAGGCTTAGGAGATTATGTTTCAAGTTGGTATTTAACCAGTATTAAAAGCGAGCATTCAAATGAGTATATTAATTTTACTTACACTGATTGGGTTCACATGTTACCCCATAGTGCTATTAGCGATAATCTAACTAAAATAGATGGGGGAACAACAGGAGGTGTAAGTTGTAGTCCAATTCCATGTTTTACTGCCAATACTTCTCAAGCAGTAACATCTAGGGTTTTTGCAAAACAAATAGCTACGATTAGTAGCTCAAATATGTTAGTAAAATTTATTAAAAATACGGTCACTAGAAATGACCTTGTACACGGCAACAGTTATCCTGGATATTCAATTAAAACAATTGAAATTTATAATAAGCCTAATAACGAATTAATAAAAAAAGTGGACTTGAATCAAGGCTATTTTGGTCCTTCAAATGACAATAATGCTACATTTAAACATCTTAAATTAAATAGTGTTCAAACAACTGGCTACAAATACAAAAAAGTAAATGGACAAACAGTTACGGAGACATTACTAGAACCCCCACATGTATTTGCCTATACAAATGAAGAGGCACAATTTTATAAAGTAGGAAAAAGGATTGATAAATGGGGCTATTATAATGGGGCTGATAATAGTTGGTTGTTTAGTAGTGATATACCCGAAAATTTCCCCACAATACCAATAGGTGATAGAGAAGTGCATGTGGATTATATGAAGAGTGGCATTCTTGAAAAAATCACTTATCCAACTGGAGGTTATTCAACATTTGATTACGAAAATAACATAGTACGATTGCCGCAATATGGAGAAACAATTCCTGTTACACACTTGGCAAGTAAAACAACTATAAATCCGAGTAGCACCCTGCCAACAGCCCCCGAACCATCTACCTCTAGTAATGGTTTTTTTACTATTACCACTCAACAAAATATAACGGTAAATTTTGGAAGAGATTTTTTTGCAGGACAACAATATGCAGTAGGTACAGAGGTAGTATTTAAATTATTTATGATACCGCTTGGGCATAATTGGGATGACCCTAATCCGCCAATAACACAAATACCGATGAATACTCAACTAGGACCAGGAAATCCAGTTTATAGCACAACAGCCCCACCAGTTCTTTTAGAACCAGGCAACTATAAATATGTAGTAACTTGTAAATGGAATTGGCAAAAAGCGTATGCAAGTTTTAACTATGTAACAATAGAGCCTTATTTTGGACATCCTGGCCCTGGTATGCGTATTAAAACTATAAAGTCATTTGACAACATAAATAACGCTACTCCCCAATTGGTTAAAGAGTATAGCTATGGAAATGGAGCTAAGCTGATTAATCAACCTTCATTTTATACATCCTCTTCACACGTTGACTATACACCTTGTGAAGTAAAGACAATTACAAACTATAGTTCGGAGTATAGTTCATCTTTATATACACTTGTCAATGAACAGTTTTATTATCCTAAGGTAACAGAGGTAAATTTTAACGCCACAGAAAATGGTAAAACTGTTTATGAGTATCACGGTAATACTGATATTTTCGGTGTGAATTTAATTGCACAAACAGATTACAAGGCTAATGGAGAAAAAGTAAAAGAGACAACTAATGAATATGGAGATCCTTTTACTGGCACAAAAGCAATCCATTTTTTTGCATTGAAAGACTATAGACTTACGTATAGAATATCACCATGTCTTTATTATCCATCACCAACTCTGTATACCAATGGAGAATATATTGATATTGAATATAGAAACGAGCTTTATACAACGCAACAGTATTCATTATGGTCAGAGCCTCGTTTACAACTTTCAAAAGTTGAAAAAGTGTATGATGATTCACAAATAAACCCTAACACCATAACAACTACTTATTCTTATGAATCAGATAAACATTTAAATCCAACAAAAATAATAGTCAATAACAGTAAAGGAGAAATAATCACAACAAAAATTAAATACCCCTTAGATTATAATATTTTAGGCTGTCAAGGGTTAAACGCTATCGATAACACATTTAAGCAGCTTAGAATTACTCAATCGCAAAACTATCAAACGGCAAGAACAGCAAGATATAATGGTGCTGGAGCGTATATTAACCCTCCAACCCAAGGCATGCCACCCTATTCTTTGAACCCTTCAAATCAACCATTAAAAAACTATTTACTTACCCAACCTACCGAAGCAAACTACAAAGCAAACTACGCTTCTGCACTAAGTGCTATATCAATGAGTGGAATTAACGCCTACGCTTGCCACAATCCAACAAACTACCCCAATGCCAACGGAGCCATTATAAATATGCAACGCTTCAACAACCAAACACCCATTGAAAAAATTGTTTCCCTCACAAAAAATGGCAACACCTATTTACAAGGAGCAACCAAAACCGATTATAGTTTATTTAATAATAATGGAAATTTTTGGACACAACCCAAAACTATTTATACTACAGAGGTACAACCTAATACTGTTTTGTTAAGTGATTTTATAGACAATACCAACACTTACTATAAGCCTAAAATTGATTTTACTTTCGATAACATCAATATCAAAGAGCAATCAAAAACAAACGATGTAAAAATGGCGTATGTATGGGATTATAATGATAATTACGCCATAGCCGAAGTAATCAATGCACAAAAAGATGATGTAGCCGCCACTTCATTTGAATCAAATGGCAAGGGAGGTTTTGATTTTTTAGGCACACCTACAGATGAGGGAGGAGTAACAGGTACAAAGTATTACAACCTATCAGGAGGAGATATTACTAAAACTAATTTAAGCCCATCTAAAACTTACACGGTAAGTTATTGGGGGCAAGGAGCAAAATCGGTGAATGGAACAGCCCCAACCCTAGCAGGTAGAACTATTGGCGACTTTACGTATTACCAACATCAAGTAAGCTATATTAATAGCATTACTATAATTGGTGGTGGTAAAATAGACGAAGTAAGAGTATATCCAAGCGATGCGTTAATGACGACCTATACATACCAACCATTAGTAGGTGTAACCAGTAAATGCGATGCTAATAACCGAATTAGTTATTACAGTTATGATGCCCTAGCAAGGCTGCAATATGTAAGAGATGAAGAAAACAACGTACTTAAAAAACTATGTTACAACTATGCTGGTCAACCAGAAAACTGTATTGATTGTACGAATTACACAGCCAACTGGCAGAATGTAGTACCCGCCGAATATCGTTGTCAGCAAGGCAGTTGTGGCAATACGGGCATACAAGAGCAAAAGCAAATGGATATTAATATTTGTAGTCCAACATATCAAACCATTAATTGGAATTCAGTTGGTACAAATACTTCTGCTTGCCCATCACAAACTTGTGTACAGCTAACCTCTACAATGGTAATTGCAGCATCCAATTATTTAGCCTCTTATACATTAACATCTAATCCATCCATAGCTTATACATTTAATGTAACCAATCAAACAGGGTTACAAAACTTAGGCACAATACCAGCAGGTAGTTATACATTATGGATACGAAGAACAACGCCAAATTCTTACGCCTTATTTAAATCAGGGTGTTGGAAACAAACCGTAACAGATGTAGAAGCCACTTTTTATAATGTAAATGTTAGCACTGCAACTTGTAATTCAATAACCATAGACCTTGCAGCAGGGCAATAAAAAAAAATAATTATGACAAAGATTAGTTTAGTTGTTTTAAGTTTTCTTCTGTTATCTATGACATATACAGAAAGCATTTACACCTATAGTGTAAAAAGTATAGAAGGTGTAAACAAACCTTTAACAGCCTATCAAGGTAAGAAGTTATTTATTATAACGCTACCCACAGTACAAAATGCTAGTAACGATTCTTTATTAACTTCAATTGACTCATTACGTATAGCACAAGGAAACAGTTTACAAATTATAGCAGTTCCTTCTTACGAAGATGGTTATACTATGGCTAATAAAACAACCTTAAAAAATTGGTACAGAACAAAATTAAATACAGCCATTCTTATTACCGAAGGGTTATACACCCGTAAAACAAGTGGCACTCAGCAACACAATTTATTTAAGTGGTTAACCGATAAAAACAAAAATGGACATTTAAATAAAGATGTAACAGGAGCAAGATGTAAGTTTTTTGTATGGACAGATGGCGAACTCTTAGGAGCATTAGCCCCACAAACAAAAATGAATGGTACAGCCATGAGGAATTTGTTTGAATAAGAAAAAGTAAGAAATATGAAATAACGAATGAAAAATAAAAAACACAAAAAAATAAAAGACAATAAAAAATAAAAGACAATAAAAATAAAAGAAGAATGCTAAAAATGCACAAGCATTGCACCTAAGAGTAGGATTACCAATGCCGAAGCTACCAACGAACACAAGACCAGGAAAGCTCCTGAACGAAAGGGGCTGTATATCCTTTCGTTCTTGACTTTTTTGTTACTTTTTGCGTCAAGGCAAAAAGTAAATA
>JANNWD010000199.1:0-5482 GCA_031408315.1 Bacteroidota bacterium | reverse complement strand
TGGCTTCGTAGCTCAGCTGAATAGAGCGTCTCACTACGGATGAGAAGGTCTTAGGTTTGAATCCTAACGAGGTCACTAAATAAAAAAGTTTCATTGAAAAATGAAGCTTTTTTATTTATACCAAGTCTATTTTAAATACCCGATAAAAAACTATTGTGTATTAAATCCACCACATCTACTAAACTATTGGTTTCTTCATATATTTTTAATTGTCTATCGGCACCAGTACCTTGTTCAAGCATCTTATGTACGTTAGCTACCGCATGGCGGCTTCCTAAATGCGGTACAACATCATCAATAAAATCAAGTAATTCGTAAATTAAAATTCGAGTATTTACCTCACTTTCTTTACCAAAATCAATAAGGCTTCCATCAATTCCATAGCGGCCAGCTCTCCATTTATTTTCGGTAATTAAAGCCCGGCTGTACATCATAAAATTTAGGTTTTGTGTACGTAATTTGTACAACTTAGCACAAATAGCTTGGAACAGTGCCGCAATGGTAATGGTTTCTTGTACCGTCATTGGCACATCGCAAATTCTAAATTCTACCGTGTTAAAAAATGGATGAACTCTTAAATCCCACCATATTTTTTTAGCATTATCAATACAATTTGTTTTAACTAAAAGCTTTATATAATTATCGTAAGCTTCAATACTTTCAAAATAATCAGGGATGCCTGTACGAGGGAATTTGTCAAATACTTTTGTTCTAAAACTCTTGTACCCCGTTGTTCTGCCTTCCCAAAAAGGAGAGTTGGTGCTTAGTGCGTAAATGTGTGGCAAAAAATATCTAGCACTATTGGCAATGTGTATGGCCATTTCTCTATTATCCATACCCACATGCACATGCAAGCCAAAAATTAAATTACTACGGGCAGCTTCTTGCAGTTCGTTTACAATTTCGTTGTAACGAACATGCTCTGTAATTAACTGGCTTTCCCAATGGCTAAAAGGGTGTGTGCCACTAGCTCCTACCCAAAGTCCTAAACTTTCTGCAATGCCGCTAATAGTTTTGCGTAAAGTACCTACATCCATAAAAGCTTCATCTACATCTTGACAAATATCTGTACCAACTTCAACTACGGCTTGATGCATTTCTGCCTTTACTTTGTCTTTAATTACTTTTTGCCCTTCTTGAACAATTTTTTGTTCATGACTTTTTAATTCTCTGGTAGTAGGGTCAATAACCATATACTCTTCCTCTACACCAATTGTAAAATGTTTGTATGATAAGTTTGCCATGCTAGTATTTATAAATTATAAGTTATAAATTATGAGTTTGAAGTATGCATTAAAAATCCTAATTATTTCTGCATATTAATATAGTTTCTCTTTTGTAACACTTCTTTTTATGTATTCTCCCCAAGTAGCATTATCTACATCAGCATTATTTTCTTGTGCTTTTTCAATGGCATAATTGGCTAAAGCTTCTACCACCCAATCAAAATTTTCTTGCCCTACGCTAGTCACCTCAGCATCTGGAGCTGGGTTGCAAAAGTCAATTGCATAAGGAACTCCATCTCTTAAAGCTAATTCAACAGTATTAAAATCGTACCCTAAATAATTACAAATTCTAAGTACAATATCCTCCATTTCTTTGTACTTTTCTGGCGTAGGTTTAAAATCGGCTACATAACGAAGATGATGAGGATTACGAGGTTCGTAAGGCATAATACGAACATGCTTACGCCCAATGCAATAGCAGCGATAGTACTCTTCAAACTTAATTTCTTCTTGCAACATCATAACCAATTGCTCTGTTTCGGCATGTTTTTCAAAAAACTCTTCCATACTGTTTAATTGATATACACTCTTCCAACCTCCGCCAGCAAAGGGTTTCATATATGCAGGAAAACCAATGTATTTAAATATTCCATCCCAATCTAACGGGTATGATAAGTTGCTAAAACTTTCTTGGCTTGTATCGGCAGGTAAATCTCTACTTGGTAGAATAACTGTTTTTGGTACAGGTACGCCAATTTTTGTAGCTAAGCAGTTATTAAAAAACTTTTCATCTGCACTCCACCAAAATGGATTGTTAATTACTGTAGTACCACATAACGCAGCATTTTTTAAATACGCCCTGTAAAAGGGAACATCTTGGCTAATTCTGTCAAATATAACAGCATAACCACTGGGTTCGCCTTGCATTACTTTGTCAATGCTAACAGGTTCGGCAATAATACCCGGTATATTTTTGCTATTAACCCTTGCTACAAAAGCTTCTGGAAAACTTCTTTCTTTTCCAAATAACATTCCTATTTTCTTCATAAACGGTTGTTTTAAATATTACAAATAATTGGTTAATCAAATATATTTTTTCATATCCAATAAAAAAAATAATGTTTAGTTATATAAGGCGGTTTAATAAAACTTCTTTCCTTATTTTTGAAAATATATGACGAATGTGAAACAGAAAGGTGTTGTTATACAAAATCACACCCTAACTTCAACTTATTTGCTTAGAGATGTTAAGGTAGATTGCTATTTACCAGAACGGGTAACTAATTTATCGGAATTTAGTTTGTTGTTAATTAATGATGGGCAAGATTTGATAACAATGGAGTTTAATAAAATTTTGGATAAATTAAACCAAAATGATGATATTACCCCACTATTTTGTGTAGGCATTCATTGTGCTCCCGACAGAAAAAATGAATATGGCACTTCTAAATATTTAGATTATAAAGGAAGAGGAGCTAAAGCAGATCTATTCAATCTTTTTGTATTTAAGGAATTGATACCATTTGTACGAAGGAAATATAACGTCTCTTCTTTTAGAGAGAAGGCTTATGCAGGTTTTTCTTTGGGAGGTTTATGTGCATTAGATATTGTGTGGAATAATGCAATTGAATTTACTAAGGTTGGGGCTTTTAGTGGATCGTTTTGGTGGAGAGATAAAGACCAAGAAGATATAGACTTTGATGAAAACATCGACAGAATTATGCACCGCCAAATACGAGAAGGAAATTATGCCCCATGGCTAAAATTCTTTTTTGAAGTGGGGACAAAAGATGAAACTGCAGATAGAAATAATAATGGGGTAATTGATTCTATTGATGATACAGTTGAATTAATTACCGAATTGGAAAAGCAAGGCTACAAAAAGCCGAAAGATATTATGTATTTAGAATTAAAAGATGGTAAGCATGATGTAGCAACATGGGCTAATGCATTTCCAGCTTTTTTAAAATGGGGTTGGGGTGTGGAAAAAGAAGTGATGAGTTAAATATATTTACGAAAGTGTTTTAACAGCATTAGCAATCATAACCCCGTTATGATAAATTTGTAGTGTATAATTTCCTTTAGGATACTTATCGGTACTTACAGAAAAATTACAACGTTTTGCTTCGCCCTTATTGTAGTCAAATTTTATTTTTTGAGAGTACATTTTTCTACCATCTTCTTTAGTTTCAAAAATACCTGTTTCCCAAGCTGAGTTTTTTAATACTTTACCATTAGGCTGTGTAACAATAATTATAATTTCAGCACCAGCTAACTGACCAGTATTTTTTACTATAAAAGAGCCTACCAATTTTTCTGCATCATCAGCATTGGTTGTTTCTCCATCGCCAACTAATGCCGCTATTTTTAATTGCGATGCTATAAAGAGAGAAGGAGTGTTATTGATTAAGGAAGGTGTTTCTACAATTTCTGTTTTGCTAGAAGTTCTTATTGGTTGTTCATTTTTTTTTGCATTATTTATTTGTTGTAATAGGGAGTATAGGCGTTTATTTTCTGCTTCTACGTCCTTATTTCTGTTTCTTAAATTTTCAACTTTTTGTTGTAGTTCACCAATTTTTTGCCTAGCAATTCCTAAATCAACTGCACTGGGATTGTTTTTTAAGATGTTGCTTATTTCGCTACGAAGTTTATAAAATTCGCCTAATCGTATATCTAAATTTCCTTTTAACGAATCAGCGTTATTCCAAGTAGAATCTAATGTATTGTCTAAAGAAGAAATAGCATCGCTATACATTTTTTGTACAGAATCTTTTGCAGTTTGTATGGGTGTTTGTAGTACAGGAGTTGCATTTAAATTAGTAGTAGCAGTAATATTGTTTTTTGTAGAATAGTAATTATATCCCCAAATACCCGATAACACAAGCAATAGTACTAATAAGATTGATGTTAAAATTACCAATAAAGAGGAACGATTATCTTGCATAATTACTGTATATTATTTAGGTTGTGTGTGTTGATCAACGTAAGCAGATATCCAACCCACTTGACCATTTTTTACTAAGTAAAATTGTTTTTTTTCGTAAACGCCTGCAAATTGACGCATAATTTTTAAAAGTAAACTTGTACCTGCCATTAAACTTTTTTGATCAAATACTTTATTTACTCTTGCTACATCTTTAACAATAGCAACCTTATCTGGATTATTATCCGATATTAATTTCATTTGCATTTCGGCACTAAACAATTCAGGGTTACGATAAATAAGTTCATTAAATTTATATACATCATCGTAAGTAACTGGTACAACCGAATTATCGTTTAACTCTGGAAAAAGTAGTGTGGCAACCGACCAAGCAATACCACCACTAAAGGCAACATAATCACTCATATTATAAGCACCACTTTCGTTAACCGCATAAGCAATTTCAGCATTTGCTGGGCCAGCAATTACCCTGTTTAATTGGCTTTGAAAATTTACTATACTTTTATCATCATCGCACCTTTTTTCTGTTTCATTGGTTACACTTTTTGTACCCCAAGTCAATTGAAATAATTTTAGCGTTTTTGTATTACCGTTAGGAAAGTATCCGCCTTTCGTATTTCCACTTCCAATATCAATGATGAATGTATTGTATCTTCTTGAATCGGGAACGATTCCAAGATGTGAAAGTCTTGCTTCATCCACCACACTCACAACTTCTACTCTACGTTGTGGTTCATTTATTTTTATTCGAAAGGAATCAATCAATTTATTTATCCAACTTGTTTTATCGTCTTTTTCCGCAATTATTTTTACTCCACTACTAATTACGGTGTAAATATTTGAAGCCGGCATATTATATTTATTAATAGCCGTGTTATACAATCCTTGTAATCCCTCCAGGGTAGCGGAAAAAGTAGCTGGTGTAAAAGAAATAAAATCAGTATTCACTGATGTGTCTTTAAGAATATTAAAAGCGCCTTGTGCCTGTGCGTCTTTGCCAATTTCCACAATACTCAGTTTTACCCCCTTAGATCCTACTTCGATACCGGTATAAATGGCGGAGTTGGTGTATTTAGGTTTAAAACCTGTTTGCGCAAATGAATTGACAAAAAGCATTAGTATTAATGCGGCAGGTACGAAGCGGTTCATACAGAATTTAATCATGGATGTATGTAATTAATTGATTACAAATTTAAACTACTTTATAACCCACTATTACGAATCGAATTTTGTGTGAAGAAAATGTGATTAAGTATGAATAAATAGTTGATGTTTAAAGATTGGGTTTTTTATACCGATTTCTGATTTCAAA
>JANNWD010000198.1:0-3112 GCA_031408315.1 Bacteroidota bacterium | reverse complement strand
GAGCGCTGGATAAAAACAAAATACAATGAAAAGTATTATTGGAAAGAAAATTGGAATGACCAGCATATTTGATACTGCCGGAAAACAAACCGCAGTAACAATCATAGAAGCTGGTCCGTGTGTTGTTACACAAAAGAAAACCGTTGAAACTGACGGTTACAATGCTCTTCAAATAGCATTTGGCGATAAAAAAGAGAAACACTCTCTCAAATCTGAAGTAGGCCATTTCTCAAAGGCTCAAACATCTCCTAAAAAAGTAATTAAAGAAATACGCAATAGCGAAACAGATAAAGCTGTGGGTGAAATCATTACAGTGGATATTTTTACTGAGGGTGACGACGTAGAAGTTGTTGGTACTACAAAAGGTAAAGGTTTTCAAGGTGTGGTAAAACGTCATGGTTTTAGTGGTGTTGGTGAGGCATCTCATGGTCAACATGACCGTCAAAGAGCACCGGGTTCTATTGGTAACTCATCGGATGCTAGTCGTGTATTTAAAGGTATGCGTATGGGCGGAAGAATGGGACAAGATAGAGTAACAATGAAAGGACTTAAAGTGGTAAAAATTTTCGCAGAAAAAAATTACATACTAGTTAGTGGTTCGGTTCCAGGGCATAACGGTTCAATCGTTTTAATACAAAAATAATTTACTACCGATTTTGACGGTAAAAAATAAAAGAAAATGCAAGTAGACGTTTTAAATACACAAGGACAAAAAACAGGAAGAACTGTTGACTTACCAGAAGAAATTTTCGGTATAGAACCCAACGATCATGTTATTTACTTGGCGGTAAAACAATACCAAGGTGCACAACGCCAAGGTAACCACAAAGTAAAAACAAGAGCAGAAGTAAAAGGGTCTTCTAAAAAATTGCACAAGCAAAAAGGTACGGGTGGTGCAAGAAAAGGTAATCTTCGTAACCCTTTGTATAAAGGCGGTGGTACTATTTTTGGACCAAAACCTCATGCTTACGATATTAAATTAAATCGTAAGGTTAAAGATTTAGCTAAAATGAGTGCATTGTCATACAAAGCAAAAGAAAATTCTATTGTAGTATTAGAAGATGTTCAAATGGATGCTCCAAAAACCAAAACTTTTACTGGTATTATAAGCAGTTTAAACTTAACAGGTAAAAAGGCATTATTTGTTTTACCAGAGTATAATGATAATTTTTATTTGAGCCTACGTAACGTACCAAAAGTTAGCGGTACTTTATTAAGCGATTTAAATACATACGATATATTAAATGCTAACGTATTAGTATTAACAGAAGGAGCAGCAAAAATATTTTCTGCACCAGAAGCGGAAGCATAAATATTTATAACAAACAAATTAGTAAGGCATGAAAGCGTCTGATGTATTAATTAAGCCAATTTTATCTGAAAAGGCAAATAAGCAAACCGAAAAAATGAATCGCTATTCATTTGTGGTAGATAAAAGGGCTAACAAATTAGAGATTAAAAAAGCTATTGAAGCATTTTATGGTGTTCAGGTAGAAAATGTAAATACTATAGTTGTTCCTTCTAAGCTAAAATCAAAATATACAAAAGCTGGATATGTTGTTGGTCGTAAACCATCAAAGAAAAAAGCAATTGTAACTGTTGCACAAGGCGAAACAATTGATTTGTACAGCAGCGGAGTATAATAATTAATTAATGTATGGTAACAACTGCCGCAAAAGTTGAAAATAAATAATAACAATGGCACTTAGAAAATACAAACCCACAACTGCTGGTACTCGTTGGAGAATTGGTAATGCTTATGCAGAAGTAACGACCAATGTACCAGAAAAATCATTGGTAGAAGCACAAAAAAATACCGCTGGTCGTAATGTACAAGGTCGTAGAAGTATGCGTTACATGGGTGGCGGTAATAAAATTATGTACCGTTTAGTAGATTTTAAAAGAAATAAGAAAGATATTCCTGCTACAGTAAAAACAATTGAGTACGATCCAAACCGTACAGCGTTTATTGCTTTAATCGTTTTTGCAGATGGTGAAAAAAGATACATACTAGCCCCACAAGGCTTACAAGTAGGGCAAACAGTTTTAAGCGGCGATGCAGTAGTTCCAGAATTGGGTAATGCATTAATGATGAAAAACATGCCTTTAGGTACTAATATCCATAATATTGAAATGCAACCTGGTCAAGGTGGTAAGTTAGTACGTAGTGCAGGTACATCTGCTCAATTAAGTAATAAAGAAGAAAAATATGCAGTTCTTAAAATGCCAAGTGGTGAGTTAAGAAAAGTATTGATTAATTGTTATGCAACAGTAGGTGTTGTTAGTAATAGCGATCATAACTTGGAAAGCATGGGTAAAGCTGGTCGTAACCGTTGGAAAGGTATTCGTCCACGTACAAGAGCAGTAGCTATGAATCCTGTAGATCATCCGATGGGTGGTGGTGAAGGTAGAGCAAGTGGAGGTCATCCTCGTAGCCGTACTGGTAAGTATGCAAAAGGAGAAATCACTCGTACAAGAGGTAAAGGTTCAGATAAGATGATTATCCAAAGAAGGAACGGAAAGAAATTAAGTAAGTAAAATAAGTAAGTTAAAATATTCCACTTTAGTTGGAAGAATAAACAAAAGGTTTAAATAGTAGGAACTAAAATTCTTAATACTTAAATCCAAAAATTAAAAAAAGTATGGCTCGTTCATTAAAAAAAGGTCCTTATATCGAAGCAAAGCTTGAAGCAAAAGTTATGGCAATGATAGAAGGAAAATCTAAAAAAGGTGTTATTAAAACTTGGAGCAGAAGAAGTACAATTACTCCAGATTTTGTAGGACAAACTTTTGCAGTACATAACGGTAATAAATTTATACCTGTATATGTAACAGAATTTATGGTAGGACATAAATTAGGTGAATTTGCACCAACCAGAAACTTTAGAGGTCACTCAAGTAAAAAAATATCATAAAGCAGTTAGTAGTTATCAGTTAATAGTGATTAAGATTACGACTAACCAATAACGAATAACCAATAACTAACTACCATGGAAGCAGTAGCAAAATTGAACAATTATCCCACATCGCCTCGTAAAATGCGTTTGTTGGTAGATTTAATTCGTGGAATGGAAGTTGAAAAAGCAATGGCTGTGTTGGAGCATAATCCAAA
>JANNWD010000197.1:0-18817 GCA_031408315.1 Bacteroidota bacterium | reverse complement strand
CCATTTTTCCGCAAAGCCAAGTATTAGATTGTATTACAAGACCAGTAGCCCAAAGCTTTTGTCTTTCTAATCCACCTGTCACTGCGGAAAGGTCATTTTGGTATAAATTTACTTGCTTTCAAACAGGTACATTAGGATTTTCAATTACTGGCAGAAATTCATTAGACGATTATGATTGGATACTATATGATATTACTGGAAGAAATCCTAACGATATTTTTACAGACGTATCTTTAGTGGTTTCAATCAATATTTATGGAACCTCTACTGCTGGCCCTCCTGATGCTCCTTTTCCAAACTCACCAACAGGTTGTATTCCTTCTGGCAGTGGTGATGTGCATTGTCAAGGAGATGCTTCTGGCAATACGCCTTTTAATAGAATGCCTACTATAATTCAAGGACGCAATTATTTGTTAATGGTGGCGAATTTTTCTCAAAGTTTTGTAGGATATGACTTAGAATTCACTGGTGGCACCGCTAGCATTACCGACCCCAAACTCCCTCATCTAGAAAGTGCAAGAGCCGCTTGCGATGGTACTGAAACCACCATCAAATTAAATAAAAAAATGAAATGCCCTACCTTAATTACTAACGGTAGCGAATTTTTTATTACACCACCATTAGCCAACGTAATAGCAGCCGAAGCAATAGGTTGTAACAATAGTTTTGATATGGATTCGTTGCTATTAACTTTAGATAGACCATTACCACCTGGCACATATACCATTACAATACGAACTGGAGCAGATGGAAATACCTTATTGGATATTTGCGATAGACCGATACCTGATGGTGAGACGATTGAAATGATAGTATATCCACAATTTCCTACACCAATGGATAGTATTACCAGAGTGGTTAAATGTGCTCCTGATGAAGTAGAGTTAGTTTTTAGAAAAAGAATGCAATGCAACTCGGTAGCACCTAATGGTAGCGATTTTATTGTTACTGGTACATCGCCAGTTTCTATTTTAAGTGCAGCAGGTTTCAAGTGTGATGCAAAGGGCCTAAGTAGTATAATTAGAGTAAAACTTACGCAACCTATACAGGTAAAAGGTAATTTTAATATTACACTTCGTACTGGTACAGATGGTAATACTATTATTGATGAATGTGGTAAAGAAAGTATTCCAGGACAATCCCTTAGTTTTAACACAAAAGATACTGTTAATGCTGATTTTAGATACAATATTATTTACGGCTGTAAAAGAGATACTATTTACTATAGGCATGATGGACGTAATGAAATAAATAGTTGGAAATGGAATTTTGATAATTTACGTAAAAGTAGTTTGCAAAATCCTAGTATTATTTATGCCACTTTTGGAGCAAAAACGGCACAATTAATTGTAAGTAATGGTACTTGTACCGATACATCTGCCATAGAAAATATTTTTTTAAAAGAGCCTGTAAAAGCAAAATTTGAAGCACCTTATGTGGTATGCCCAACTGAGCTTGCAACCATTTTAAATAAAAGTACTGGAGATATTTTAACCTACGATTGGAACTTTGGAAATAACACCTTTAGCAATCAACAAAATCCAGCTCCAATTTTATATAATACGCAAAGGGCAAATGAATATTTACAAATAAAATTAATTGTAAATAATGGACAAGGGTGTACAGATACTGCTACACAAAATATAATTGTAGCCGGTATTTGCAATATAAAAGTACCCAATGCATTTACGCCTAATGGCGATGGATTAAATGATTTTTTGTATCCCTTAAACGCTTACAAAGCAAAAGATTTACTCTTTAGAATATATAACCGTTTTGGTCAAATGATTTACGAAACCAAGGATTGGCAAAAAGGCTGGAATGGTAATTTTAAAGGCCAAGGTGCTGACCCTGCAACGTATGTATGGACACTAGATTACATACACATTGATACAGGAAAACGAATTGCCCAAAGAGGATCGAGTATTCTGATACGCTAATACAAAAATTAAGCTACTCTCCACCCAAATTTCCAACTTGTGGCGTTAATAAATATTTGGGGTTGTAGTAAATACCATCATTCTTACCACCTTCTACATCAGGTTTTGTTTCTACCAAAGTTCCTTCTAAAATAGTGCCCTGTGCTTCAATATGTAAGCCAGTTATTTTTTTAGCTTCGTTACGAGTAAATATTGCAGTGCCGCTGTAGGCTGGTATGCTAAACTCATCGCCACCAGTACGTTCTATGGGTGTGTTGCCCATATTTGATTTAAATTGTAAAGCCCCGTTTTCTAAAAAAACTTCAATTTCTGGCACTACACTTCCTTCCGGAAATTTGTATTTACCTACATATACTTTTAGGCTGTCTTGTGCATATAATACTACGCCGCTAAAAATGCAAATGGCTAGAAGGAGAAATATTTTCTTCATAAAATTTATTTTCGGTAAGTAAAAGTAATATTTAGATTGTTAAAATTATGTTTGAATTTATAAGTTAAAGAAAATTCACCGCAGAGAAAGGAGTTAAATGAGTTTACGCAAAGAAAGTTAATTATTCTCTGCGTAAACTCCCTGTTCTCCTTTTCTCAGCGGTGAATTAAAAGTGTATTTTGTTCTCTTTTTGAATTAAAATTTAAACCCAACTGTAGCCACCACATTACCACGTTGGTTTTTTACACTAGCGTAAGTATTGGCTTTATCTGCTAATCTGTAAGCAAAATCAACATCTTTATTAAATGAATGAGCATAAGTTAAATCTACAAAAACTCCTTTATTTCTATAGCCTAATCCTCCACTTAAAATCATTCTATTGGCTTTTAATTCGGCATCTTTGTAAGGGTTTCCATAATAAGCAAAACCTAACCTTGCCATAATAATATTAAACTTTAATTCGCCACCCACTCTAAAATTAAAATTGCCTTTGTAATATCCTTTTACCACATTATTTAATTGCTTGTAATAGGCTTTTTCATCGGCGGTTGGTTCTTCGTTATCACTACCAAAGCGGCTACCCTTGTGGTGTACATACTCAACATCGGCTGTAATAAATGCTTTTTGGCGTTTTACATTTTCTACTTCTCTAAATACGTACGATGCACTAAGCATAGCTTTAAATGGTGTTGATTGTAGGTATTTACTTTCGCCCTTTGCATTATTGGTAAATGTGTTAGAAGATGTATTGTATGTGCCAATAGGATTTTCCACGGCAGTACTTAAATTTGTTTCTCTTGTATCTTTTAAAAACATAAACATTGGCGTATGTACCGCTAAGCCTATACGTATATATTCTTTGGGGCGATAAATTACACCTAGTTTACCATTTAGGCCAATTCCTTTTGTTGAAAAATCATCGGTATACACAAAATTATTAAAGTAGTTATTTGTTCTACTGCTTGTATCGCTTTCTTTAAATGTGCTATTGCTTTTAAAGTTAACAATGGGCATTGCAATTGTTCCACCAAAAAGCCACTTATTGTTGTTGTTATGTGCAAAGCCAACAGCTAATTCGTAAATACCGCCTTTTGTTGTTTTACTATATTCTTGTTTCAATGCTTCTTTAGCATCTAAAATATAACCTGTTGCTGGTTTTGTAAATAATTCATTATTTATTCTTACCGTATCTATTAAATAAGTAAACACAGCAGGTGCAGCACCATACGCCACTGGGGAGTTTGTATTCAATGCCTCATCAAATGTTAAACCACTTGCTTGTAATTCTTCTGCAAACTGCTCTGCCATTGAGCTGTAGTTGTTTAAGCCATTGTATTTTATGGTATTATTAAAGTCGGCTGTTTGTGTAATAGCAAAACTTACAGCACTGCTACTTTTGTTGTAGCGGTTATTGTAAGCCCATACAAAACCTGTTGTACCAAGGTTAAAATTGTTTACTTTATTTTTTTCTTGTGTTTCTCTGTACGTACTTTTATTGTTATTAAATGCAAAAGCTGGAGTAAGTACTATTTCGTTTGTTTTAAATAAACCAAGGCCGGCTGGGTTTACAAAAGTGGCATTAATATCTCCGCCTAAGGAGCCCATTGCACCACCAATGGCAATATTACGGGCTGTACCACCTTGTGGGTAAAAGCTGTAGCGTTTAGCATCCTCAGGCGTTTGTGCATAAATAAGGTTGCTGGTAATAAGGCAAATTATAAGTAGATGTTTATACATGGCATAAGTTTTTTGATAAGCCAGTTTTTTAAACTGGCTCGGTTATAATTTTTGATGAAATTTATTAATTTTAGTTACCACCTCTTGCAGGACGAGGAACACTTGTACCAGAGCTACCACTACTTGACGATGAAGAAGAGCTGCCGCTGTTAGAAGAGGATGGATAACTTCTAGTATTAGTGCTTCCACTATTACTTTTATTTTCTGTAGTAGATGTAGAAGCTTCTTTAGATGTTATAGCTCTAAAAATTTTGCCAACAAATGTTTGCTTTTTGGGAGCACTTGTAGCGTTGCTATTATTATACTTTGGTGTACTTACTATTGTATTACTTTTTGTGGTAACTGTGTTTGCAGTAGCAGTACTATAGCCATTATAGCTGTTTAAATTTATTTTACGTGGCGTTGTGTTTTTTATTGGCGTTGTTGTATAAATTGGTGTTGGATAATATTTTGGATTGTAGTAATACCCATATGTATTACAGTTACAATTGCAATGATTGTAAGGACTATTATTATACGTATAATCGTCGTTATCAAAAACTCTCCAGCGGCGATCTCTTACGGTTTGGCGTATTCTTCTATCTTCAGAAGATTGTTGTGTTTGGTCGTTTTTGTCTTCCTCTTTCTCCTCTTTATCTTTATTCTCCTCAAATTTTGCAGGAGAATAATATACATCATCTGGTGTTTGTCCGCTTTTGTATGCGGTGCTGCAACTGCTTATTGCGGCTGCAGAAAAAGCTAAAAGTAAAAGTTTTGCATTCATGGCGTTTGTTTTTAAAACAATTTAAAAATGAAGTTACTATTTTTGTACAACTTGGTATATTGGTAATACAGCAAATGTTTTGCCATAGTCGTGTAAAGTTTAGTTGTAAGTTGTTAAATATGTGCTAAATGGAAGTTTGGGGTTTTTAGGAGGTTAGGAGTTTAGGGTTTAGGAGGTTAGAAGTTTAGAGTTTAGGTTTGATAGGAATTTGCAAAGTGAAAGTTTTGGAGTTTAGGGTTTAGGAGTTTAGGAATGGAGATTTGAATTTGATGGGTTGAATAAAGGTATACTGTACAAGTCCCGATTCCAAGTGTAACATCGGGATGCCGACCTATATCGGCAAGTGACACAACGATGTTGCGTAAAGATTTAAAGTTTGTAAACAAGATTAATAACAAAACATAAATAAAGCCCCTTTAGGGGTTTGGGGTATATGAGTAAAGAATTAACAACAAGAGCAGCAGATTATAGTCAGTGGTATAACGACCTTGTAATTAAAGGGCAATTGGCCGATTATTCCGCTGTACGTGGATGTATGGTTATTAAGCCATACGGTTTTGCATTGTGGGAAAACATGAGAGACCAATTGGATAAAATGTTTAAAGATACTGGGCATGTAAATGCTTATTTTCCATTATTTGTACCCAAAAGTTTGTTTGAGGCAGAGGAAAAAAATGCTGAAGGTTTTGCAAAAGAATGTGCTATTGTAACGCATTATCGTTTAATGGCCGATCCTAATAATAAAGGAAAATTAATGGTTGACCCAGAGGCAAAGTTGGAAGAAGAATTAGTTGTACGACCAACCAGTGAAGCTATAATTTGGAATACGTATAAAGGTTGGATACAATCGTACAGAGATTTGCCAATACTTATAAACCAATGGGCAAATGTGGTAAGATGGGAAATGCGTACTCGATTATTTTTACGTACGGCAGAGTTTTTGTGGCAAGAAGGCCACACAGCACATGCAACAAAAGCTGAAGCAATTGAGGAGACAGAAAAAATGCTAGAAGTATATGCCGAGTTTGTAGAAACCTATATGGCTGTTCCAGTAATTAAAGGCATAAAAACGGCTAACGAACGTTTTGCCGGTGCAGAGGATACGTATTGCATAGAGGCATTAATGCAAGATGGTAAGGCATTACAGGCTGGGACTAGTCATTTTTTGGGGCAAAATTTTGCCAAAGCATTTGATGTAAAATTTAGCGATAAAAATAATGTATTGGAATATGTGTGGGCTACAAGTTGGGGTGTAAGCACACGGCTAATTGGTGCATTAATAATGGCACATAGCGATGATCAAGGATTAATAATGCCACCAAAAATTGCTCCTATACAAGTGGTAATTGTGCCTATTTACAAAGGAGAAGAAAGTAAACCAATTGTTGATGCAAAGGCAAATGGTATTATTGCAGAGCTTAAAGCCTTAGGCATAAAAGTCAAATACGATAATAGCGATAATGCAAGGCCAGGTTGGAAATTTGCCGAGTACGAACTTAAAGGTGTGCCTGTACGTATTGCCATGGGCTTACGTGATATTGAAAATAATGTAGTAGAAGTTGCTAGAAGAGACACTAAAGAAAAAAATGCCATGCCACTAGATGGCTTGGCACAAAATATTGTAACACTGTTAGATGATATACAGCAGAACATTTACAACAAAGCATTAGCTTTTAGAAACGACCGCATTACCCCTGCAAATAGTTGGGATGAATTTGTAAAACTATTGGATGAAAAAGGTGGCTTTATTGCGGCACATTGGGATGGAACACCAGAAACAGAAGAAGAGATTAAACAAAAAACGAAAGCTACTATACGCTGCATTCCATTAAATAATAAACAAGAAGATGGGGTTTGTATTTTAAGTGGTAAGCCAAGTAAGGAAAGAGTGTTGTTTGCAAGGGCTTATTAAAGCAGTTGATTTGAAATTGACTATTTCTTAAAATTATAACATAAGGGGGTAAAGAAAAATTTGCTAAAGATATACGCATTCAATTTTTATTATTATCTTGTAAGTATATATTTAATAAAACACATAATTTATGGACATTTTAAATGAGGAAGACCAACTAACTAACCTTGATCTTGAAATAGACAGTGATGCTAAACTAAACCTTACCAACGCTGCTTATTGGGCAAGGTTTATTTCTATTTTTATATTTAGTATGTCAGCATTTGTAGTTTTAATAATGGTATTGGTAAGCAGTGCATTTACCGAAGGTTTTAAAAGAGGTTTTGGAAGAAATTTAGATATTTTAGAAAATTTTTCTGGCGGCATTTTAATAGTTGTTTTATTAATTGTGTTTTTATTTATAGCTGTTGTTTATTATTTCTTATACCATTTTGGTATTAAAACTAAAGAAGCAATGCTCACCGATAATATAGAGTTGCTAAACAAAGGGTTAAACTCTTTAAAAATTTATTTTATCATAATGGGAGTTTTGGGCATTTTGGGTATTTTAACTACACTATCTACTTTTACTAAATATTTTTAAACTAGTTATATGGAAAATAATAATAGCATATTTAATTTTGAGTTGAATGAAACTAGCAAATCGCATTTAAAAGGTATTGCACAATGGGCAAAAATTACGGCTGTTATTGCCTTTATATCTGTTGGTATTTCTTTGGTAACCTCTATAGTTATTGCAAGTAAATTTAGTGCAGGCTCAAGTATTAGTAGTGCACTTATAGGTTGGGTTATATCTATTTTGCTAAATGTTATTTTATTAAGTGTATCTAAAAATTTGGTAGCAGCATTACTAAATACCAACCAAGGCAGCCTTAACAAAGGCTTTACCGATTTGGCCAAGTATTTACGAATTATGGGAATATTGTGTATTGTAATAGGTGCTTTTTTTGTAATAGCACTACTATTTGTAGTTGTTGCTGGTGCAGCAGGTGGTTTTAGATAATGCTTATTCTTTTGTAGCTAAATAATTATAATCTTCTAACAATTTTTCTAAAAATTGCTCAGGATACATATCTGTATTAATTTTTAACACATCTTTTACTTTATACGCCACTCGGTTACACATTTCGTAATTAGTACTTTTATTGGCTTGTGTTACTACGCCTTTAATGGTATTAATATCTCTATCGCTTAATCGCATTACATCAGGGAAAGTTACTTTGTAATCGGTGGTGTTTACTTGCATAAAAACGGTATCGGCTACTGATAATTTTGTTTTGGTATTTACCACTACTGTGCCAGCAATAATATCGCCAAGGCGTTGATTTTTGGTAGTTACTGCAATTATAATAACAACAGCAATCCCAAATAGTGCCGTTACAAAAGTGTATCCAATTAAAGAACTATAACTAAAATAAATAAAACCAAATAAAAATGGCCACTCATAAAATTTGGTTATCCAGCGTAAAATAAATTGTCCAAGTGTAGGTTCTCCTCCTTCAATGCTAATTACTCGTATGCCCATAATTTTTTTACCAACTGTTTGCCCATTCATCCATAGTTCAAAAAACAAGGAATAAAGTAGCATTGGTAAAGAAATAACTAAAATATCTAGCCCAATATTTTGATTAAAACTCAACTCAAAACCACCATACAAAAGATATTTCATGCTAAATAAATAAATAATGAGCATGCCAAAATCTATTATATAGGCTAAAAGGCGTTTGTGAAATTCGGCAACTTCAAATTCAACATCAATATTAAAGGCGGTATTTACTGGTACTAACATATTTTGCAAATTACAAATTGCTTTTAACACATTGATATAAAGAGTTATTTTTTTATTTATAAAAAAAGCAGCAATTTTAATGTAAATTATATAAGCCTAAATGAGGGAAGCCCTATTTATTAAAAAGAATGCCGATAAATGGAAAGAGTATCAGCATGGGGAAACTAAAAATCCGGATGAAATTGCCGATAGATTTGTTAACCTTATGGACGACTTGGCGTATGCTAAAACATTTTACCCCAAAAGTAAAGTTACTCGATGGATTAATGGTATAGCCGCTAATATTTACCAAAGTATTTATCAAAATAAAAAAGAAAAGTATAGCCGAATTTTTCAATTTTGGAAATACGAATTACCATTACTTTTTAAACGTTATCATCCTATTTTACTATTTACTACAATTGCATTTTTATTATTTGTAGCTATTGGTGTTTTTTCTGCTATGAGTAACGAAGGATTTGTAAGAGGGGTGTTGGGAGATGATTATGTAAATATGACTGAAGAAAATATTGCAAAGGGAGATCCATTTGGTGTGTATAAAGATGAGAACCCATTTACTATGTTTGTGCAAATAGCTTTTAATAATATAAGAGTTGCATTTATGGCATTTATTGGAGGGCTTACATTAGGTTTTTTTACACTAAAAATTATGTGGGGTAATGGTTTAATGTTGGGTACATTTCAATATATGTTTTTTTCAAAAGGGTTAGGTATAAAATCTATTTTAGTAATTTGGATACATGGTACGTTAGAAATTTCAGCAATTGTTATTGCTGGTACAGCAGGATTTATTTTGGCAAATGGTATTTTATTTCCAGGCACCTATTCAAGAATGACAAGTTTTAAACGTGGAGCAAAAGATGCTGCAAAAGTTTTAATATGCCTTGTGCCCATATTTATAGTAGCTGCTTTTTTTGAAAGTTATGTTACCCATTTAATGAGCCAAACTTATGATAAAGCCAACAATGCTGGATTGCCGATTTGGGTAAGTGTAGTAATTTTAGCCGTATCATTAATTTTTATAGTTTGGTATTTTATAATTTACCCAATTCGGTTACATAAAAAAGGTTATCAAATTCAGCCCAATGGAATTATTCATAGGCTAACAAGTACCAATGAATAAATTATTTTCAATATTAATTTTACTTATTTGTTTTTCTTTTTTTGCCAATGGGCAAGAGAAGAAAAAATATATTTACGAGGATTCTACTTTAATAAAAGATGAAGAAGCTTACGATACTCCAATTGTAGAAGTAGCTCCAGCACAAGTAGAAACTTACTCGACTAAAGAATATGAACAAAAAAGTGAAATTGATACTACACTTTATTATAGAAATTTAAGTAATAATATTGATAGTGTAACTGCATATAAAAACGCTAAGGCTTTTGGTTATGTAAAATATTTGGACAGTCTTTTAAAAGAAGAACAAGAAAAACAAAAACAACAAAAACCAAAAAGTAAACCAACTGTTAATTTAAGTTGGTTAGATAGATTATTTTCATCTAACCTATTGCATGTTTTACTTTGGACTTTAGCTACTGGCTTTGTTTTATTTATTTTATACAAATTATTTTTAACAGATGGTATTTTTAAACGAAATACTTCAAAAAATGATGCTATAAGTTCGGTAGTAGAAGAAGAGGAAATAAATGCTGAAAGTGATTTTGATGCCTTGATAAAAAATGCTGAACAAATACAAAATTATAGATTAGCTGTACGCTATCAATACTTAAAATCGTTACACTTGTTAGCACAAAAAAATATTGTGCAATTAGCGGTTGATAAAACCAACTTTAATTACGTACAAGAAATTAGTGATGAAGTAAAACGAAATGCCTTTTCATCTCTCACCCTAAACTACGAGTATGTTTGGTATGGAGAGTTTGATGTTGATGGTATTGTTTACTACAAACTAAATTCAGCATTTAAAAATTTTAACAACACAATTGGTTGAAAAATAAACTAACATATTATTTTGTATATTTTTTTATAGCAACGCTTTTGGTAGGCTGTGCAGGCTCATGCGGTTCTGCTAAAACTATTCCTTCATTAAGAGAAACCTATAACCCCACAGATAAAAACCCCTTTGGTGGATATGTGGCCAATAGATTAATAGAACAATTATTTCCGCTAAATAATCTTAGAGAAAAAAAGCAATCTTTTATAGAAACTTGGGATGATATTCGTTATTACGATTCATCTTCTTTGTACGTATGTATTGCACCAAAGCTTTTTGTAAATGAAGAGGAAGCTGATGCAATGCTTGAATATGTAAATGCTGGTAACGATTTATTTATTGCCGCCAATGAAATTGATGAAGAGTTGCTGAAAAAAATGAGTCTCAAACAAAAGTCCAACGAATTTGCTATGTTTTTGGGGTTAGATACTTTTAAAACAACACAAACATTTCCGCAGTATAAAGATTCATTCGATTATAGTTATTATTATCGTTCGTTTGATAATAACTTTACTAAGTTTGATTCAACGTACACCAAAGTACTAGGAAGAAGTGAAAATGGAAAACCTAATTATCTTGTTTATTTTCATGGCAATGGAAGATTTTTTTTACATTGCGATGCAAGAGCATTTAGTAATTATTTTTTGCTAAAAAATAGAAATGATAAATATGTAGAAAAAGTATTTGCTTATACCAATAGCCGTCCGGAGCATTTTTATTGGGATAATTATTATCGTAAATTAGGTAGCAAACAAAGTAAAGAGGGCTTTTCTTCTTTAAGTGAAATTTTAAAACATCCACCATTAGCTTTAGCTTTTTGGTTATCGCTTTTATTACTAGCATTATATATTTTATTTGGTGGCAAACGCATTCAAAAAATAATTACACCTATAAAACCTAATGAAAATACAACCGTAATATTTACCGAAACTATTGGTAGGCTTTATCTTCAAAATAAAGACAATAAAAACATTGCCGATAAAATGATTATGTACTTTAATGAACAAGTACGTAATAATTATTATTTAAATACCAATACCATTAACAATGAATTTATAACAACCCTTAGCCGAAAAAGCGGAATAGAGCATGCAAAAATTGAAACCTTATACAGATCAATACAGCATGCCCAACAACAACCACAAATTAACGACTTTGAGTTATTATCTTTAAATACACAAATACAAAATTTTTATAAAAAATCGTAAATATAAAATCGGTCATTATGGAAGAAAATGTTTTTCAACAAAGAATAGATTTAAGCGGTTTAAGTAGAGCTGCCTATGAAATTCGTAACCAAATAGGTAAAGTAATTATAGGGCAACATAAAATGGTTGATCTTTTACTAATTGGTTTATTAAGCGATGGACATATTTTAATTGAAGGTGTGCCGGGTGTAGCCAAAACGCTTACTGCAAAGCTTACTGCAAAAATTATTGATGTTGATTTTTCTAGGCTACAATTTACACCAGATTTAATGCCAAGTGATGTTATTGGAACATCTGTTTTTAACCCAACCGAAGGAGATTTTAGGTTTAAAAAAGGGCCAATTTTTAGTAATATAATTTTGATAGATGAAATAAATAGAGCACCTGCAAAAACACAAGCGGCTTTATTTGAGGTGATGGAAGAAAGACAAGTAACGGTTGATGGAATTACACACCCAATGCAATATCCATTTATTGTATTGGCTACACAAAACCCTATAGAGCAAGAAGGAACGTATCGCTTGCCAGAAGCTCAGTTAGATCGTTTTTTATTTAAGATAGATGTAAAATATCCTACGCTGCAAGAGGAGATAAGTATACTAACGGCACAACAATCGCAAACAGCAAATAATTTACTGCAAACGGTAGAAAAAGTTATAAGTCCAAATGATATAAAGCATTTTAGAGAAATAATACAATCTATTTTAATAGAGCCAAAACTGATAGAATTTATTGCCGCTATTGTAAACGAAACTCGTAACAATCCATCGTTATATTTAGGAGCATCGCCAAGAGCTTCTTTGGCAATTTTACGAAGTTCAAAAGCTTGTGCTGCCATTAAAGGAAGAGATTTTGTAACGCCAGATGATATTGTAGAAATGGCACCACATATTTTACGCCATAGAATAATTTTAACACCCGAAAAAGAAATGGAAGGTTTAACAACAGATGATTTAATTGATAATATTTTAAAAGCAATACAAGTACCTCGTTAATGGATTTTTTTACAAAATATATTGGTCATCTTTATTTAACTAAACGGTTATACACTGCATTAGGAGTAGGCATTGTATTGTGTATTGTTTCTTTTTTTGTGACTGTACTATTTCCTTTTGTAAAAATTATTTTGTGGGTGTTGCTTATTCTTTTTTTTATTGATTATCTTTTTTTATTTGTATTTAGCAAAACACCTTTTGCCAAACGAGTTACTGCCGAACGTTTTAGCAATGGCGATGATAATAAAATAGAATTGCAAGTAAAAAATAATAAAGGTTTTGTAGTTGATATGGAAATTATTGATGAATTACCAGAGCAGTTTCAAAAAAGAGATTTTATTTTAAAGCATCGATTTAAACCCAATGAGCAAAAAAATATTGTGTACAATATGCGTCCTACAGAAAGGGGAGAATATAACTTTGGGAGATTAATCTTGTACGTAAAAACATTGTTGGGGCTAATAAAAGTTAGGTACAATATTGATGCAAATACTACTATACCCGTTTATCCATCTTTTATGCAAATGCGTAAGTACGAATTATTATCGCAAACAACCATACAAACGGAGTATGGCAACAAACGGTTACGTAAATTGGGACATAGCATGGAGTTTGAGCAAATAAAAGAATATGTACGTGGCGATGATAGACGAACAATAAATTGGAAAGCAACTGCAAGAAAAGGCACACTAATGGTAAATAATTATACCGATGAAAAAAGCCAGCAAGTGTATTGTGTTATTGACAAAGGTAGATTAATGAAAATGCCTTTTAAGGAATTAACCTTGTTAGATTATGCTATAAATAGTACGTTGGTACTAAGCAATGTTTGCTTACAAAAGCAAGATAGAGTGGGGGTTTTAACGTTTGCTAATAGAATGGGATCCTTAATAGCCGCAGATAGAAAACCAATACAACGAGAAAATATTTTACAACTTTTATATAATCAAGATACTGCTTTTTTAGAAAGTGATTATGAAATGTTGTATATGCAAATACGTAGTAAAATAAAAAATAGAAGTTTAATTGTTTTATACACCAATTTTGAATCGCTTAGTGGACTAAAAAGACAAATAAATTATTTACGGTCGATTGCAAAATACCATTTGTTGTTAGTGGTGTTTTTTGAAAATACAGAGTTGCATCAACTATCGCACCTGCAAGTAAATAATATTGAGGATGTGTATGTAAAAACCATTGCCGAAAAATATGAGTTTGAAAAACGTTTAATAGTAAAAGAATTAAGTAAGCATGGAATATTAACCGTACTTACGCCGCCAGAGCAATTAACAGTAAATGCTGTAAATAAATATTTGGAGTTAAAAGCAAGGCAAGCCATTTGATTTGCGATTTTGTGTTGTTTTATCTTTTTGCTTTAAAAATTCTGCACCAGTCGTTGTTTTATTAAAGTTTTCTAAATCCTAAATCAAAAAATTAAAAACATATTTTAGTTGAGTAAAAAAGAAACATATCGGTACAAACATGCTGATAAAATTGCTGCTACAGGTAAACCTTTACAGCAGTTTGTTAATATTAGCGATGATAAAAAAACAGCTTTTGAAGAAGGTAAAGTTATTTTAATTGATAAACCTATACATTGGACAAGTTTTGATGTTGTACGAAAAATACGAGGTAGTATTCGTATAAAAAAAGTTGGTCATGCAGGTACATTAGATCCTTTAGCTACAGGGCTTTTAATTGTTTGCACTGGTAAGTTTACCAAGCAAATAAATGAGTATATGGCCAAAGAAAAAGAATATACCGGTTCATTTACGCTTGGGCATATTACGCCTACGTACGATTTAGAAAGTACACCAGAGCAGCCAAAAGATTTTTCTTTTGTAACAGAAGATTTACTACAAAAAACTACCCAACAATTTATTGGAGAAATAGAGCAATTTCCACCCATTTATTCTGCCATAAAAAAGGATGGAGAAGCCTTATATCAATTAGCAAGAAGGGGAGAAGAGGTAGAATTAAAAGCCCGTAAAATAACTATTCATCAATTTGAAATAACAGCAATACAATTACCCATTGTACATTTTAAAATTACTTGTAGCACAGGTACATATATTAGAAGCGTAGCACACGACTTTGGAGCTGCTTTGGGTTGCGGCGGTTATTTAAGCTGTTTACGGCGTACAAAAATTGGGGAATGTGCTGTTGTAGATGCAATGAGTATGGAAGCTTTTATAGCGTCGATAAGCAGTTAACAGTTAGCTATATTTTATTGTACACAAATCCTATTCTTTTGTAACAGGAATTTCTAAATCAATTTTTACATCGTTTCCTGGGTCGTCACCTTCTTTACCTACTTTATAATCTTGACGCTTAATAGAAAAACTTCCTCTAAATGTTCCTGCATCTTTTGTTCCTTCGTAAGTAAAAGGGATTGAGATTTCATTAGTAGTTCCTTTTAAATCGAACTTACCAGTGGCTATAAAACCAGCATCGTTTTTTTCTATTTTTGAAGAAGCAAACTTTGCTGTGGGATATGTAGCCACGTCAAACCAACCAACGGCTTGTAAATGGCCATCTCTTTTTTCCATACCAGTATTTACGGTACTAATATCGATAGTGCAATTAACCGATGAACCAGCTAAATCTTTTTCATCAAACTTTACATCGCCTTTTGCCCCTTTAAAATTTCCAATTAGTTCTTTGCCATGTGCTTGCATGGTAAATTTTACCATTGCTTTTTCGCTATCAATTTTCCAATTAATAATGTTTTGAATGGTATAGGCAGATGTAACAAATAAAAAAACTGCGGCTGCAATAGAAAATACTAGCTTTTTCATATTTATAATTTTTACAAATGTAAGCCTATTTCAAAATAATTAGATTATTCAATTGTTAAAATTTAAAATAGAGTTTGAACACCATTTTGATACTTTCCTTCATGTGTTAATAGCCATTTTTTTCGCCATAAGTCGCCACCATAGCCAATTAAATCGCCATTACTGCCAATTACTCTATGGCAAGGTATAATAATACTAAGGGCATTGTTACCATTTGCTGTACCTACGGCTCTTATAGCTTTTACATTTCCAATTCGTTTGCTAAGGGTTAAATAACTAATTGTTTGCCCGTAAGGAATATTGGTTAAGGCTGTCCATACTTGTTGTTGAAATGCAGTACCATTTAGTGCAAAATTTATATCGAATATTTTTCTTGTACCCTCAAAATATTCATTTAATTGCTGTACACATATTTTTAAAATAGAAGAAGTTGGTGGTAAAAAAGTGATTTCTTTTTCTTCAATTTTCTTCCCTTTCCAAGAGTTTACAAAAAGTATGGCAGTTAACGCATCGGCATTGCTGCTTAGCTCTAAAATACCAATGGGAGAGTTGTAGAAAATAGTTTCGGTTTGCATAACTATCAAATTTATAACAAATACTTTTGTGTAAGTAAATAAAATAGAATTTCTTTGAGGCTTATAAGAATTATGGTTAAGACAGATAATAAATTTATAGAAAAAGCAATGGCGGCAGCTGCCGATCCTTACAGGCTTTCTATTTTAAATGCTATTGCACAAAATGGTAGTATTCGTTGTTGCGATGTGGTTGATTTAACTGGCTTAGCACAACCAACTTGTAGCCACCACATAAAATTATTGGCAGATAGTGAGTTGATTGAATGTAGGAAGGAAGGTAGAAACAATTTTTTTACACTTAATAAAACAAATTTTAAAAAACTAAGTTTATACTTTGAAAAATTAAGTGGAGATTAACCCATTTTATTTCCATTTGTTACGGGTAAATTGGGTTGCAGTAAAACCACTTCGTTAGTATTGTTGTACACACCTAAAACTAAACATTCACTAAAAAAATTGGCTATTTGCTTTGGCGGAAAATTTACCACAGCTATTATTTGTTGGCCAATTAGGTCTTCTTTTTTGTATAATGTTGTTATTTGTGCCGATGATTTTTTAATGCCTAATTCACCAAAATCGATGGTAAGTTGATAAGCCGTTTTTTTTGCGTTTACAAAATCACTTACTGAGAGTATTGTACCTACTCTAATATCTATTTTTTCAAAATCTTGCCAACCTATCATGTAAAGTTGTATAATTGAATATGTAAATTAATAAAAAGATGATTAGTACTTAAATTTTTTAAGGGGGCATTTAAAATTATTGCTTTACTTGTTTAATGGTTGCCAACTTTATTACCCATGATTTAACTATAAAAGTTTTCAAAAATGGTTGACAACCCTAACGACAATTTTAAATGCACCCACTTTTAATATAAAATTAAAATATGAACAGATTAAATTTTGAGTTTAAAGCCACGGCACCAAATGTTGATGAGTTGGAAGAAAAATTGCAAACTCTTAATCCAGTTTTTAAGGGGATAGACCACCAAATTGATACCTATTTCAATGTAGAAAAAGGAAGATTAAAACTACGAAAAGGTACTATTGAAAATGCTTTAATTTACTACGAAAGAGAAAATATTGACGGAGCAAAACAATCGAATATTTTATTGTATCAACATGAGCCGAATGCATCGCTAAAAGACATTTTAATAAAAGTGCATGGCATAAAGGCAATTGTAGATAAAAGCCGAAAAATATACTTTATTGACAATGTAAAATTTCATTTTGATAGGGTAGAGGGCTTAGGCAGTTTTATAGAAGTGGAAGCTATTGATGCTGACGGAACTATTGGAATAGAAAAACTTAAAGAGCAGTGTGTGTATTACCAATTATTTTTAAATATAGGGGCAGCACAATTATTGAGTGAATCGTATAGTGATATGATATTGAAAATATAGTAGTTTGTTAGAAATAGGTTAGTTGTTAAAATAAAAAAAAGGTTCCCAAATTTTGGAAACTCTTATTAAATACTTTGTACTAATTACTTTGTACTACTTATGCAACTCAATCTTTTTAACAAAATTAGCCTTAGGTTGTGCACCTACTAATTTGTCTACCACTTCGCCATTTTTTACAAATAATATAGCTGGGATACTGGTAATGCCGTAAGTAGTGGATATTTGAGGATTGTTATCAACATTTACTTTTCCAATATTTACTGTACCTGCATAATCTTTTGCCAATTCTTCAATTACTGGACCAATAGCACGGCAAGGACCACACCATTCTGCCCAAAAATCAATTACGTTTAATTTATCGCTTTCTAAAACGTCTGTTTTAAAGTTTGCGTCTGTAAATTCTAAAGCCATAGTTGTATTATTTTATTTTAATAATAGAGATCAAATTTACAACCAATAGTTTTAATGTGCTGTAATGACATATCCACATTGTGTTAATGTGCCAAAGGGTCTTTTGAGATGCCAAGAAGGCAAATTTCGAAATTTGCTTATTGCCAATTGTCTATTGTCCATTGCACATTACTTTACCCCGTTACCACACTAACCTCCACATCCTTGTTCTCATTTAAAAATAACGCCATTTCATCGTTCATGGTAAAGCCGTTTTCTAAAGAGTATAATCCAATTTTTAGGTTATTTCTACTGTCTTTTACATTAAATTTTAGAGAAGTTTTTCCGGGATATTCTTTTATGTTTTTATCTACAAATTTTATTAAATTTTCATTTACGTATTGAGGTTCAATATCAATAACTACTTGTTTGGTTAAGGTAGATTTTATGGTTTCTAATAAATGTAGTTTAGACAATTTAAATTCGTACTGATCGCTATTGTACCTAGCTTTAAAACCACCTTCTATTAACACGATAATACCTTTTTCTAAATAGTTGGTATACTTCACATAATCCTCACTCCATAAAAAAAACTCACTTTTGCCGCTGTAATCTTCAATAGTTAAAATACCAAAATTTTTACCCGTTTTTGTAAGTCTGTGTTGCACATCAATTACTAAACCTGCCAACCTAAATTGTTTACCAGGGTTTTGCAAAGTGTTTACTATATTTTTATACTCCACAAAATCGGCAAGGGGTGCAATATTGTAATACCGCATTTCAAATTTATAATTATCTAGCGGATGCCCACTCATGTACATGCCTGTAACCTCTTTTTCAAAATCTAATTGCTGTATAAGCTGCCAAGGCTCACAAGGCAATAATTTGGGTGGCACAATATCGGGCATTACCATATCTCC
>JANNWD010000196.1:0-1777 GCA_031408315.1 Bacteroidota bacterium | reverse complement strand
CCCCCCCCCCCCCCCCCCCCCCCCCCCCCCCCCCCCCCCCCCCCCCCAATAAGATAACTGATTGTTGCAAAAGATGAATCATACATCAATTCAGCAACGCCAAAAAATTAATTAACACCGATTTGGATCTGAATTGCCCGCTATTGTCGGTTCATGAGTGTTTCAAACTAGATAGCCGATCCAATTTAAGTCAAATTTATAAACCCACCCCTACAGTTCGATCGACCAATTATTAGCGATCGGAATAGGTATAAGGAGAGGTAATTATCAATTATCAATTATCAATTATCAATTATTATTATTACTTATAAACCCCCATGTCTGGAACTTACCAAAGCAGAGTCTTTACCTTTATTAGCAATCGCACCAATCGGTTAAAAGATACCTGCTCGAAAGGTTGGCGACACCTTAAAGTAGCAGTAGTTTGGAGTAGTCAAATTTTACTATATCCGATCCACCTGCTCGCACAGACAACCAAAATCCTCCCCCCCCAAATCTCACCACGATCGAGCACCCAACCAGTTTCTGATATTAACATCGAACAGGCTCTAAATTTAGTCGCTGGAATTGGAGATCCGATGGAGATCGCCGCTAGTCGCCGCAGCTCTCCTAAACTAACAGGCATCAAACCAATTATTCGCGGGCTGAGTTCGTTATTAATCGATCGACAATTAGTTTTAGTCACTACCGAGAATCAAATTCTAGATATTCTGACACTCTCTCAACAACAAGAAATTCGTCGCCGAATTGGGTTCGATTTAGCAACTAGTTGGCACCAATGGCAGACAGGGCAATTACCAGACAACAATTCACGATCGTTACTAACTAGTATCGCCGATCGAGATCGAGATTCATCATCGCCAAGTTTATTCGATCGATGGCAGAATTGGTTGCAAAAAATTAAGACTAAAATCCCCTTAATTCCGCCAGCATCAATTTCCACAAGCGAACCAATATCTCCGCCTCAACTTTCCCCCAACCATTACTCATTTACACCAAAGCCACCGCAACTTAATAGATTCTTTGAACTTCCACAACTCCCACCATTGAAAGAGTCTCTTTCCCAGAACATCGTCGCAAATCAGCCGATAGCTAGTATCCAAGACACAATCGTCAAACTCCAACCAGATTGGCTCAAACAATGGTGGAATTACTATCGAGACTATCTATATATACCCTCGAAAAACGATAGCCAAATCGTTCATCAGCCAGAAGACTTTAAACTAGTACCGATCGAGTCATTACCCAAACGGATTACTATTAAAAAACAGAATTCGAGCCTCAGTAAATCGATCGATCGGAAAGATATTATTAAAGCAGAAAATTTAGATCGATCGGCTCAAAACAACATTAGTATCCGCTCCAATTTAGAGAATCGAGACTTAGAATATTACCAAGATTGGATTGAAGCAGAATCAGAAGTAATGGGGTATAGTAAATCTCCACTAGCTAAAATATTAGCATGGCTCGATCGAGTAGTTCTACAAATCGAAAATTGGCTGATAAAAATTTGGCACGCAATTACAACAGATCGTGCTCGAAATTAAGTTACTTTTTCGGATCTTCATCGTTAATCAGACAGCCATCTTCCATGTGAATGATTCGATCGGCAACATCCAAAATTCGGTTATCATGAGTCACCATCAAAATCGTACAGTTTCGCTCCTTAGCTAGTTTCTGCATCAGATTCACCACTTCCCGCCCAGATTTACCATCCAGAGCGGCGGTTGGCTCGTCGGCGAGGATTAATTGGGGCTGACTGACGAGGGCGCGAGCG
>JANNWD010000195.1:0-15117 GCA_031408315.1 Bacteroidota bacterium | reverse complement strand
TTATTGGTTTGGGATTTGCAATACCGCAAACCAATAAAATATCGGTTTCGGCAGTTGGGTTAATTGTTGTTTTTGTAAATAAATGATGCGGCTTTGTATAAACTATTTCTGTAAAAAATACTTTTTGTAGTCCATTTGGTTTTAGCTCTGCAATTATATTTTGCTTTTCCACAACTGTTAAATCAGTTTTGCATTTTGTAACAATAATAATATCAGCTCTTCTTATACTAGCTTTTACATCTCTTAAATCGCCAGCAGGTAACATTAAGTCTCTGGTAAATAAATTTTTGTATTCGGTTAATACAATATTTAATCCAGCCTTTACACTTCTATGCTGAAAAGCATCATCTAAAATAATAATTTCTGTATTTGGCTTATCTTGCAATAATTGGGGTATTGCTACTACCCTTTCTTCGCCAACGGCAACAGTAACATCGGCATATTTTTGGTGAAACTGCATGGGTTCATCGCCAATTTCTAATGCTGTAGTTTTTTCATTTGCAATTGCAAAACCTTTTGTTTTACGTTTGTAACCACGGCTTAAGGTTGCAATTTTAAAATCATTTTTAAGTAATCGTAGTAAATACTCAACCATTGGCGTTTTACCTGTACCGCCTACCGCTAAATTACCCACACAAATTATTGGAAAATTAAAGGAAGATGACTTAAATATTTTTTTATCGTACAGCCAATTACGCAACCATAAAGTGCCGCCATACACAAGCGATATGGGTAATAATAAATATCTAAAACTTTTAAGCATAATTTAAAACGTAAAGTTAGCATTTGGTGTAACACAATAGTCTAATTTTACGTCAAAAGCATTTACATTATCAATGGCATCAAGAGCATCAAAATAACTAAACCCAATTTTAACCAAATCGCTTCTGCATTCTTTAAAAAATTTATCGTAATAACCTTTGCCATAACCAACTCTGTAGCCATGTAAATCAAATGCTAATAAAGGCACTAATATTAAATCAATTTCTTCTGGAAACATAGGTAACCCATCAATTGGCTCGGCTATTCCATATTTATTTAGTTGAAAAGTTGTTTCGTCATTTACTACATCGCAACTCATGGTGTCGTCTAGCTCATTAATTACTGGGTAAAATAAGGTTTGATTTGGGTTTCTAAAATAACAGTAATCCGTTATTAATTGTGGATCAAATTCGTTAAATTTTTCAAAAGGAGAATAAGTCATAATAAGTGCAGGAATATTAATAACTAACTTTTGAAACTGAATTAATAATAAATCATCTAATGTATTTTTTTCAATAATGGAAAGTGCAATTCTTTTTGCTGCATAAATTTTTCTTAATTCGGCTTTTTGCATAAACTACTAATCTTGTATAAATATTGAAAAGATAGTGGTGCCATAATTACGCTCTGCTTTGTAATGCTCAAATTTTTTGTAGTTATTACGTGGCGTATGTTCCAACACAAACCATCCTTTTTGGTTTAATAATTTATGAGCAAATATTTTTTTAGGTAAATCATCAATAGTTCCTAATGCATAAGGAGGGCCTGCAAAAATAAAATCGTATTGCTCTGTGGTAGTTTCTATAAACTTAAATACATCTCCTTTTACTACTTTAAAGTTTTCGAATGCTAATTGTGCAGATGTCTTTTTTATAAACTCATACATTGAAGTATCTTTTTCTATAATCGTTAAATCAACTACTCCCCTGCTAGCTAATTCGTAACTAATACAGCCTGTGCCGCCAAATAAATCAAGTGTTTTTAAATTTTCTATTTCTAAATTATTTTGTAACACATTAAACAATCCTTCTTTGGCAATATCAGTTGTAGGCCTTGTGTAGGGCATGTTTGCCGGTGGCGATATTCTTCTACCGCCATGTATTCCACTAATTATCCGCATACAGCAATAGAAAATAAGTAAGCAAAATATTGTGTAGGTAAGGCTTCAATTTCTGTTACATAACTAAAGCCACTAGGCAATGCTACAAACGAAATGTTCTTAAAATATTTGTATAATTCACTATATAAATTTGAGTTTTCATTTATCATTCCACTAAGTTCTACACTCAATGCATTTACGTCCATAGTATGCTGTTGTACAATGGCTAATAAATAATAAGCAACATCTTCGGCATTGCTATACTCAAATTGTTGTATTAACTGTAATTGATTGGCTATACAGCAAAGCACAATAAATTTATTTTGATAGAATACAACAAATAATTTATCGCCTATTAATTGTGCAGCATCGGGCAGTAAGGAATATTGATGGCTAATATTGGCAAAAGGAAATTTTGCTTTAACAGCATTTTGTATGGCAGCTTCAATTTTGTAAACACAATGTATATTATGCTTGTATAAAAAGTCATTTTTTACATCTCCTTCTAAAACATTTCCATAAATCAATTCTAAAATACTATTGGCACTATTGGTTGTAAAATAAACTGGAGGAACCAATGCACTTTGTTTATTAGTATACACTACATTTACCTTTGTAAAAGTTTGTTGCAATAAATTTTCGGTGGCAAACAAATTGGTTAACTCAACCATATCATTAAGTTGATAAGCAGCTAAGGCTGTAAATGTTTTATTTTGTAAAATAATAAAAACTACCTCTAATTTCCCAATTTCAATAATTAGTTGAGCAGGTTCATAGCTATTAAAATTATTTATGTAAAAAGTTGACTTCACTTATTTGGTTTTGAGAGGCAAAATAAGATATTTTTGTTGACTTATGGAAGGTAACGCAGTAATAAAAGATTTAAAAGTAAAAGTATCGTACAAACAGATACTTTCTATTGCCTTGCCTATTACGTTAGCCATACTTATTCCGCAAATAAATATGCTTACTAATAGCATTTTTTTGGGTCATTTAAGTACAGAGGCTTTAGGCAATGCTGGCGTTACTGGTGTATTTTACTTAATTTTTGCGGTGGCTGGTCATGGATTAAATAATGGTATGCAAAGTATATTTAGTAAATATGCTGGCAGCGATAACCCAGAAAAATTTAAAACTATTCTATCCCAAGGAATAAGAGTTAGTTTACAAGTGGCTTTAATAGGCATTTTAATTACGCTATTTATTGCTCCGTTTATTTTACAATCCGTTGCCGATGAAAAAGCTTATCCACAAGAAATAAGTTTTTTAAAAATTAGAATTTTAGGCTTACCCTTTTTATATCTTTTTCAAATGGGTAATGCATTTTTAGTAGCCTCTTTAAATAGTAGATATTTAATGATTGGGTTTTTAATTGAAGCGTTGTTAAATATTTTGTTAGATTATTTGTTGATACAAGGTAGGCATGGCTTTCCGGCAATGGGTTTTAATGGGGCAGCTTGGGCATCAGTAATTGCAGAGTTTGTAGGAATGGTAGTGGTATTTTTTGTATTATTTAAAACAGGGTTAAAAAAACAGTATAAATTATTTACTAGTTTTAAATATGATAAGCTCATTAATAAAGAAATTTTAAAAGTATGTACTCCACTTGTATTGCAATATGTAATAAGTGTAACTACTTGGTTAGTTTTTTTCATTTTGATAGAAGATTTACACAATGCTAACGCAAAAGCAATAAGCAATACAATGCGTAATGTGTTTGGTATTGTAGGTGTATTTGTGTGGGCATTTGCCGCAACAAGTAATGTAATGGTAAGTAATTTAATGGGGCAGCAAAAGCAAGGAAAAATTTTGGAAGTTATCAATAAAATAACTTTATTAAGTGTACTTTTTGCTTTAGGTATGTGTGCCATAATTAATCTCTTTCCCACACAGTTTTTTACAATATTTGGTCAAGGCGATGCTTTTGTTCAAGAAGGAATACCTGTAATACGTACAGTATCATTAGGTTTGCTATGTATGAGTGTAGCAAATATTTGGTTAAATGGAGTAACTGGAACTGGCAAAACAAAAACCAATTTAGCTATTGAAATAATTGCCATAACAATATATTTAATTTATACTTACACTTTTACAAAATTGCATTATACTACATTAGCTATGGCTTGGAGTAATGAAATGGTGTATTGGACAAGTATTTTTATTATGGCATTTTTATTTTTAAAGAGTGGTAAATGGAAGACAAAATTGTGACCTAAAACTTAATTAAGGTGTTGGTAAATATTTCGGATACAAAGCTGTTGTAGTATCAAGTTCAAAATAAGGCTTTGTCCAAGAATAATCTCGGCTTAAAAGATTTATAAATGCATTATAGAATGAATATTGGAATCCAAATATTAATTGCACATCTGAAAGTTGGAAGTACAATAATTTACATTTGATTCTATTTAAATTATATTTATCATTAAAGGTTGGAATACTTTTAAAAGAATAGTGATTGATGTGGGAAGAAATAAATGGCCAGTCTTTAATTTTTTGATTAGTAAGGTGTTTTTTTAATTCGGAAAAATCATTTTTTTGAAACACTTCCTTTTGCGACTTATATATTGCTTCGAAACCAATTTTTAAAAACATTTTGGCTGCAGACATTTCAGTTTTATCGAATTCATTAATAGTTACATCATAAACTCCTGTTTTAGGATGTATATTATTCATATCTTTTTCTTCTAATTTTGTAAAATTGATAATATTTTTTTTAAACTCTTCGTCCCCTTGAGCCTTTATATTTCCTACTTGTAATTTAGATGGTTTCCCTTTTTTAGTTTTTATGCCGTTTTGGATTCGAATTAATGATAAAATAGATCTTGTTATAGCTTTATCTTCAAATTCGGAAAATCGATTATTGCAAACATCACAAATTTCATTTGCTGATAGCAGATATGTCAAATTACCCAATGATTCGGCAACAATATGTTCGATTGAACTTTTAATAATATTATCATCACATATTATACATTTCATCATGATTGTGGGCAAAACACAAGCCGATTATATTAAATGAATTCTATAAATTTTTTTAAAGTATAAAAAAATATCACACTCTAAACTTGCAATGAGATTCAATATCTTTACCCAAACAACTCACCCTGCAAATCATCTACTTCTTTCTTCACCTCCCACTCCATTTCTACACTTTTGCTATACTCGGTAAGCTTTGCCCCTACTGCTTTCCAGCCCATTACTTCTACTAGCTTTAGTACTTTAAATTTGGCACTACGTATTTGCTGTCCTCTGCCGCTTTTTACAATTAGCAAAGGTTCTTCGTCAGTAGTTACCATTTCTAAGCGGTTATCTTTTCCTTCTTTTATAAAAAAGAATTTGCTTTGTAAAGTAGTAGTTTCTATTTTAAATCGTTTAATATTAAACTGTACTTTTTCGTTGTCTAAATAAACAGCAGTTATAATTTTTTCTGGTTTAAATTTTTCTATTAAAATTACTTTTTCAACATCAAACCGTTGGGTAAGCTCTTGGTCGGTTATTTCGTAATTGCCATCGTTGGTTATTACCAGTATTCTATCTTCTGCATCAAACTTACCTAAATAGAGTCCTTTTTCATCTGTATTTAATCTGCCAAATTTATCATCAAACCAAATTTTTTTAGCATCCAATGTACTTTTGCCAGCCTCTTTAAAACGAACAGTTTTAATAGGGTATTTGGTAGCAATATTTCCTATGCTACTTCTACCTTTTATTTCTTGCTCTTCAAAATAAAATTCTAATTCTTTATTTCTAGCCCCACAATTTGGGCTAAGTATTATTTTTACTACTTCTGCTTCGCCATTTGCATTGGCAGTAAAATAATGTACTCTGCTTTTTTCGCTACCTTTGGTCAAATTATATTCTTTCTCTCTGGTAACGCCAGTTACATTAAAACGTTTGGCGTAACTAACACCCGTTTTTCCATCAACATAAATCATATTGTAGGTAATACGATTGTTGGTCTTATCAAACACAGCAACATGTAAAATGTCTTTACCAATAAAAACTTTATCGGCTACTTTTACCACTTTCATAATGCCGCCTTTGGTAAAGGCAATAATATCATCAAAGTCGCTAACCTCTGCTACTAGCTCATCTTTCTTTAAACCTGTACCAATAAAGCCATCGGCAAAATTGGCGTATAACTTAGTGTTGGCAATGGCTACAGCCTTTGCTTGTATAGTATCAAATTGTTTTATTTCAGTTTTACGCTCTCTACCTTTACCATACTTTTTTAATAGATTTTCGTAGTAGGCAACAGCAAAATCTGTTAAATTAGCTAAGTCGTGTTTTACTTGTTTAATATCATTTTCTAGTCCTTTTATTTGGTCGTTAAGCTCATCAATATCTAATTTGTAAATTCTTCGTACAGGTTTTTCTGTAAGCTTAATAATATCTTCTTTGGTAATATCTCTTTTTAATTGCTTTTTAAATGGCACAAATGCTTTATCAATACCTCCTAATACTTTATCCCAAGTTTCATGTTTCTTTTCTAATTCTTTATAAATTTTTTCTTCAAAAAATATTTTTTCTAAAGAAGTGTAATGCCATTTTTCTTGCAACTCCCCTAGCTTTATTTCTAATTCTTTTTTTAATAATTCTTTGGTATTATCTGTTGCAATTTTTAGCAACTCGTTTACGCCAATAAACTGCGGTTTATTTTGTACAATTACACAACAGTTGGGAGAAATGCCCACTTCACAATCTGTAAAGGCATACAATGCATCAATGGTAATATCTGGCGAAATACCGGCTGCCAACTCCACCATTATTTCTACATTAGCAGCAGTATGGTCGGTAACTTTTTTTACTTTTATTTTTCCAGAGTCGTTTGCTTTTACAATACTCTCCATTAGCTGAGTAGTTGTTACACCATACGGAACACTTTTTATAATCAACGTTTTTTTATCTAGCTCTTCAATAATGGCTCTCACCCTTACTTTACCTCCACGTTTACCGTCGTTATAAATAGTGGCATCCATAGTACCGCCAGTTAAAAAATCGGGTAGTATTTCAAATTTTTTACCTCGTAAATGTTTTATACTGGCTTCTATTAATTCGCAAAAATTATGTGGTAGTATTTTTGTTGCTAAGCCCACTGCAATACCTTCTGCGCCTTGTGCTAACAACAACGGAAATTTCATAGGCAAGGTTACTGGTTCGTTTTTACGACCATCGTAACTTAAAGCCCAATCGGTTGTTTTTGCATTAAAGGCAACTTCTAAAGAAAATTTACTCAATCTTGCTTCAATATAACGTGGTGCAGCTGCATCATCTCCTGTACGTACATCTCCCCAGTTTCCTTGGGTTTCTATCAACAAATCTTTTTGCCCCATATTTACCAAAGCATCGCCAATACTAGCATCTCCATGAGGATGGTACTGCATACTTTGCCCAATAATGTTGGCTACTTTATTAAAGCGTCCATCATCCATTTCCTTCATGGCATGTAAAATTCTCCGCTGCACAGGTTTTAAACCATCTTCTATGGCTGGTACGGCTCTTTCTAAAATTACATAGCTGGCGTAATCCAAAAACCATGTTTTGTATTGACCACCTATGCCGGAATCGGTGTGTGTGTATTCTTCTTTGTTTGCTTTTGCCATACCCCTGTCCCCTAAAGGGGAACTAAGTTTTAATGTTTATAATTTTTTTAAAAAATATTTTATCTCAAAAATTTGAAAAATGTAATTTTCTTATAAGCCGTGAGTCCCAGTTCCCCCTTTAGGGGGCGGAGGGGGTTTTTACCTCAAAATCCTTCATATTCCCAACCTTTCCTTGCACATCTACTAACTCCATTTCAATCATCTTTTTTAAACGCCATAGCAAAAACATATCGCCTGTTGTGTGCTTTGCTTTGTTTAAAAATTGATGAATAATTTTTGATGCTTTTTGCCAATCTGCCGTGATGTATTTTTTAAGTTCTGCATCATAAAAACTTTCATCTTCACTTACTAACTTTTTACCGCCTTCTAAAATTCGAACGCCAGCATTTTCGTTACATAATTTTGTCCATTCATCTGGGTCAACTTCAAACTCACTTAAGGTAATTTCTCTAGCTAATTTTTTTGCTTTTAAAAACTCTTTTGCAGGTATTTCACTTAACCAATTAGGGTAAAACACTTGTCCTTTTTCATTTAAAAAAGGTAGATTGTTTAAGTACAGAATATGTACTCTTCCTTGAAACTCTTTTACATAATGCAACAACCAATAATACCCACACACATCATGTTTATTTTGTGCAGCCCATACCCACAAAGCTTCTTCTTCGTTTCTACGCAAAGTGCCTACAAGGGTTGCAATGGTTTTTAAATCGTCTTTTTCCTCCTTATCAATTTCGCCATCCAAATCGCCACCGACCAAAACATCTCTCCACCAATTTCGCCTTGCTTCCATGCCTTCGCCAATATGAATATCTTTGATTGGGCCTACTGCAAAATCATCGTTTATTTGTACAACTTCGCCTTGCAGGGTTTCGTCTAACTCAATAGCTTGTTTTAATACTGTAACATCTTGTTCGTTAAATACTATGTGAATCATTTTCTTATTAATTTTTATTACACGAATTTTTACCAATTACACTAATTCAAAACATCTTCCACCAAATCAACCTCCACCTTTAAATTATCGATAATAAAATCTTGCCTACTTGGTGTGTTTTTACCCATATAATATTCAAGCAATTGTTGTATATGTGTATCGGGTAACATCATTACAGGCTGTAGTTTCATTTGGTCGCCAATAAATCGGGCAAACTCATTTGGGCTAATTTCTCCCAACCCTTTAAAACGAGTAATTTCTGGCTTGCCAGTAAGTTTTTTTATGGCTGCTTGTTTTTCTTTTTCGTCATAACAATAAATAGTTTCTTTTTTATCTCTTACCCTAAATAATGGCGTTTCTAAAATATATACATGCCCATTTTTTACCAAGTCGGGGAAAAACTGTAAAAAGAAAGTCATTAACAACAACCGAATGTGCAGCCCATCAACATCAGCGTCGGTAGCAAATACAATATTATTATAGCGTAAAGTTTCGTAGCCTTCTTCAATATTTAAAGCATGTTGTAACAAATTAAATTCTTCGTTTTCGTACACAACTTTTTTGGTTAAGCTAAAACAGTTTAATGGCTTCCCTCGTAAACTAAAAACTGCCTGTGTATCTACATTTCTTGCTTTGGTAATACTACCACTAGCACTATCTCCTTCGGTAATAAAGATGGTACTTTCCTTTGCTTTTTCTACAATTTTATCTTTGTCTTTACCCGTAGCTTCATCATTGTAATGATATTTACAATCTCTTAATTTTTTGTTGTGAAGATTAGCTTTTTTTGCCCTTTCGTTTGCCAACTTCCTTATCCCACTCAATTCTTTACGTTCTCTTTCGTTTTGTTCAATACGTTTCTTTAATGCGTCTGCCGTTGCAGCGTTTTTATGTAGATAATTATTTAACTCTTTTCCCAAAAAATCACCAATAAAATTTTTCATGCTTGGTCCACCTTCAAACACATTGGCACTGCCTAATTTTGTTTTTGTTTGGCTTTCAAAAACAGGCTCTTGTACTCGTACACTTATAGCACTGCATATACTTCCACGTATGTCTGCTGCATCGTAATCTTTTTTATAAAACTCTCTAATCGTTTTAATAAACCCTTCTCTAAAAGCTGCCAAATGTGTACCGCCTTGTGTGGTAAATTGTCCGTTTACAAAACTATAATACTCCTCTCCGTAGGCACTTTCATGGGTTATGGCTACCTCAATATCCTCCCCTTTTAAATGAATAATAGGATAACGAATTTCATCGGCATTGGTTTTGCGTTGCAATAAATCTAACAAACCATTTTTACTTACGTATCGCTTACCATTAAGGTTCATTACTAGGCCTGCATTTAGGTAACAGTAATTCCAAAATTGATTATCTAAATACTCTTGTACAAAATGAAAATTTTTAAAAATAGCATCATCAGGTACAAATTCTACATAAGTGCCATTTTCTTCTTTGGTAGATAATTCTTTATGCTCTTTTGTTAAAACACCTCTTTCAAATTCAGCTGTTTTTTCTTTTCCTTCTCTGTAAGCAGTTACTTTAAAGTAGTTACTTAAAGCATTTACTGCTTTTGTACCCACACCATTTAACCCCACACTTTTTTGAAAGGCCTTACTATCATATTTTGCACCGGTATTTATTTTACTAACCACATCTACCACTTTACCCAGTGGTATTCCACGGCCATAATCTCTAACGGTAATAATTTTATCTTTTATGGTAACATCTACATATTTACCATGCCCCATAGTATATTCATCAATACAGTTATCAATTACTTCTTTTACCAATACATAAATACCATCATCGGCACTGCTACCATCGCCCAATTTACCAATATACATACCGGGGCGTAAGCGTATATGTTCTTTCCAATCAAGGCTTTTTATGGAGTCTTCGTCGTACTTAAAATTTTCTTTTTCTGCCATTAGCACATTTTTTCTGTGCTGCAATTTAGCTGATTGACTACAAATTTTAGTAAATACATTTATCCACAATAAATGGCAAAATGTGAAAAAATAATGAATACATTTACAAAATGATCACCGATTTAGAGGAGATAGCCACTTTAAGCAATTTAAAAGAAGAAGAAAATGAACAATTTGTTGATTTTTTAAAAAGCTGTAATAGCAACCAAGTTGATGAAGCTGTGCTAAAGCTAAATGCGGTGATTGAGCCACAAATTGATTGTACTAAATGTGCTAATTGCTGTAAAACACTTATGGTAAATGTAACAGCAGTTGAAGCCGAAAAATTATCAAGCTTTTTAGCTATTTCTTTAGATGAAACAAAAAATAAGTATTTAGAAGAAGGCTTGCAACAATCGTTTATAATGAAAAGTATGCCTTGTTCTTTTTTAGAAGGAACCAAATGCAGTATTTACGAAAATAGATTTGAGGGATGTAAAGAATTTCCAAATTTGAATAAAACGGGATTTACAAAACGCCTTTTTACAACAATGATGCATTATGATAGATGCCCGATAATTTTTAATGTAGTGGAGGAGTTAAAGCGGGTTACTAATTACCTCACCCCTAACCTCCCGAAAAATCGGGACAGGCTCTCTCCTGAAGGAGAGGGAATACTTACGGAAAGGCTAAAATAATATAGTATATTTTAAATGTTTTTTAATTAGATATTTTTTAAAAATGAATTTAGATTTAACAGGAAAAACGGCTGTGGTTTGCGGCAGCACACAAGGACTTGGATTAGCAAGTGCAATTGAATTGGCTTTGATGGGTTGCAATCTGGTATTATTTGCCCGTAATGAAGATGCTTTAAAAATATCAGTAGCAAAATTAGATAGTAGTAAAAACCAACAACACAGCTACTTGGTTGCTGATTTTTCAAGCACCGAAACAGTAAAAACTGTTATTCAAAATTTTGTATCAAAAAACACCATTCACATTTTAGTAAATAATACTGGTGGCCCAGCAGGCGGCTCGGCGTTGGATGCAAAACAAGAAGAATTTTTAAGTGCATTTAACAATCATCTTATAAATAACCACAACTTGGTACAGGCCGTTGTGCCAACTATGAAAGCTGCAGGTTTTGGCAGAATAATAAATATAATAAGTACTTCGGTAAAAATTCCTTTACAAGGGCTTGGTGTAAGCAACACTATAAGAGCCGCAGTAGCCAATTGGGCAAAAACATTGGCAACAGAATTAGGTGGCTTTGGCATTACAGTAAATAATGTATTACCCGGCTTTACGCAAACGGTAAGGGCAGATTTTGTTATTAAAAACAAGGCGGAAAAAACAGGAAAAACAGAAGAGGAAGTTTTAAAAGAGTTAGTAGCCGAAATACCAGTAGGAAGAATTGGGCAGCCAGAAGAGTTTGGTGCAGCCGTAGCTTTTTTATGTAGCCCAGCGGCAGCATATATAAATGGTATAAACTTACCTGTTGATGGTGGAAGATTGGGTTGCCTGTAATGCGTATTATATTTTCTTTAACAATGCAACGGGTTACCTAAAAAACATATCTGTATTAATGCTGAAAATATTGTTGAAATAAAAACGTTAAATCAACAAAAAATCACTTTCTTTGATTCATAAATTAAAAACAAAATTTAAAAAAGATGAAAATCACAAAATTGTTAATGGCTATTGCCATTGTTGCTACAGTTAGCTTTGTAAGCTGTAAGCCTAAAGATGCTGATATTAAAGCAAAAATTGAAGAAGCCATTAAAGCTGATGCTATGATGACTGGTACTACTGTTGATGTAAAAGACGGTGTTGCTACTATTACTGGCGAATGTAAAGACGACGCTTGTAAAGCAATGTGTGAAAAAACAATTGGTGCTATTAAAGGTGTAAAAAGTGTAGTAAACAATTGTACTGTTAAGCCTGTAGTTGTTGCTCCAGCTTCTACTACAGTATCTTCGCTATCTGCAGATGTACAACAAAAAATTAAAGATGGTTTTAAAGACATTAAAGGTATTACTAGTATTGCATTTTCTGATAAAGGTGCAATATTAATGGGTGAAGTTACTAAAGCCGACAACTTAAAGATTAAGCAAATTTTAGGTGCTGCTAAAGTTGTTTTAGATGCTGCTGCTTCTAAATTAACTGTAAAATAATTTACAATAACAATTAAAACAAACACAAACAAAATGGCATTACAAGATAAATATGCAGAATTAATTCAAGCCGCAAACACTTTAGGTGTTGATGGTTTGTCTATTGCTGAGCAAGAAGGTGTATTACACATTGCTGGTACTACAAAATCTACAGCTGATTATGATTCTCTTTGGGCAATTTACGATAAAGTAGACCCAGGGATGAATAGCGGTGATGTAGTTTTAAACTTAGATATTAAAGCTGATGCTGGTGCTCAATTAAAAGTAACTACAGATGCTACTAACCTTAACATTAGAAGTACACCAAGTACTGAAGGTGCTATTGTTGGTAAAGCAGCACATGATGAAGTTGTAACGTTAATTGAAAAAACAGACGATAGCTGGTGGAAAGTAAGAACAACTGATGGCGAAGAAGGTTATGCTTATGCACAATACTTATCTCCACTTTAGTACAAATAACTTTATAATTAAAGCCATCTCTTTTTGAGGTGGCTTTTTTTATTTTGCCGATAAGGCGAAAAGACGGGGAGTTTATTTTCAACTTACCTTATTTTCATCTAAAAAATCTTTATGTAACTTTACAAAATGAAGAGAGTACTTTTAGTTTTATTAATAGCAATAATTAATAGCTGTGCTGCACAAAATAAAAATGTGTTAACTGCTAATGAATTTGATAAAGCCATTACAACCGACTCTGTACAAATTTTAGATGTACGTACAAAGGGTGAATTTAATAGTGGCTATATTAACAAAGCTTTACAAGCCGATTGGAATGATAGTAAAGAATTTGAAAGAAGAGTTGCTTTTATAGACAAGAAAAAACCAGTGTATGTGTATTGCCTTGCTGGTGGTAGAAGTGCCGCTGCTGCTGAAAAAATGCGTAAGCAAGGATTTAAAAAAGTATATGAATTAAAGGGTGGTATTAATGCTTGGAAAGCCTCAAATAAAAACTTAATAGGAAAAAGCACTGAAAAACAAATGAGTGTAGATGGGTACAATAACACTATTGCAGGCAGTAAAATTGTATTGGTAGATTTTGGAGCAAGTTGGTGCCCACCTTGCAAAAAAATGGAGCCTATTTTGCAAAAAATAGAAAAAGATTTAGCTGGTAAGTTTACTTTGCTTAAAGTAGATGGCGGTAAAGATGAAGATTTAGTAAAACTCAACAATGTAACCGCTCTACCCGTTTTTATTATTTATAAAGATGGAAAAGAAGTGTGGCGAAAAGATGGGGTTTGTAGTGAGGAGGAGTTGAAAAAAGCCTTGAAATAAATTATTAAAAAAATAATTGTAGATGAAGTATTTTTTTTTAGCTCTGTTCTTAATTTCATGCAACACTAATTCTAAAAATAAAAAGGAAGAAATTATTCGCAAGACTGATAGCTTATTTCCTGTTAGAGAGTATAAAATTATAACTGATTCTACCAATATTCTGGAAAATAAAACTCAAACGCTTGAATTACAATATACGGTTTGGGGATGTGCATGTGCTAATTGGATAACAACTAACGATGCTAAAAAAAATGACGATAGTAATTTTTTAAAACGCCATATTTTTATAGAACCTTCAGACTCTATATTATATATTCCAGATAGTACTTTTGATTTTGGTAAAGAAAATATTTTAGTAACTGGTCGGTTTTATAAAAGACAAGATTATCCGCAAGGAACAATAGAAATGGAAGAACCATTAGAGAAAGCTAAGGTGTTTAGATATTCTAAAATTAAGGTAGTAAAAAAGAAATAGCCTCTACAACACCAACCCAGCCAACTTCGTTTTACCACTTGCCTTTAATGTAGCAATCAACCCTTTTTTAGCAAAATTCCAAGCATCGGTTAAACTTACTTTTTCAGTGGCTGCAACAAATATTTTTGCAACAATTTTATCTACTACAAAAGTAAAGTAGTAATGATTTTGAGGAATACTCATTGATTCCATCATTTTTTTTGTTTCGTCATTTGCTTCGTAAACATTCCAAATATCTACACCAACTGGGCTAGTTAATTTTTCAGTAATATCTTTTGCTCCTTCATTAAGCATAGCCGCATTGTTTTTGTACCATTCAATAGCTTCGGCTTTAGTTTTGGCTTGCCAACGAATGTCATTCACTCTTTGTATGGTTGCATTTTCTGTAAGATTGTTGTAAACGTTCATCAAAGCATCGTTGCCTTCGGCTGCCACCAATTTATACTTTGCACAGGTAGTAGCAGGAATAAAATATGCTAAAGCATTTTTGGCGTTAATTGCAGGTAACTCTGCGTTTTGGGCAAATATTGTTGCACAACATAAAAATGAAGCTAACAGCAAACTAAACAATTTTTTCATATTAATAAGTTTTAGTAAAAGTAACTAACGCTGTAAAACAACAAATACCCACTAAAGGGTATTTACTAAATAATATTGTTACAAAAAATTAACTCTGCCCCAATTCCTTTACAAAATCACTTACCAAATAGCTTATTAATTTTCCTGTGCTTTCATTTTTTTTGCCATCGGCTAATTGTGTTGCTCCTTCACAAATGTGGAGGTAAGCTGGCTTAGCATCTTGTGCTGTAAAAGTTACATATTGCCTTGCTTGTAACGCAGTAATACCACTTGGTGTAGTTGCACTACTTAATATATTTTCAATACAAT
>JANNWD010000194.1:0-3758 GCA_031408315.1 Bacteroidota bacterium | reverse complement strand
ATTTTTAAATAAACAATAAAAAGAAAATAAGCCACCTAACGAATGCCCAAAAATACTGTTGTTGTTGTAATCTGTTTTATAAGTAGAATTTATATAGGGTATTAATTCTTGCTTTAAAAATTGATAAAATTTTTCAATTTGCCCGTAGTTTTCACCTTTGCCAGTAGTATCATTATTTTTTATTGAGGGTAAAATAAAATCTCTTCTTCTTAAAATATGGTAATTGCCAATATGTCCAACACCAACAAATATCGTACTTTCAACAGCTTTACTATTTTGCAGTAAATTAATTTGCTCTCTTAACTGTTTGCCCGATTTTAAATTTGCATCACAATAATAAACTACGTTGTATTTTTTTTCAGGTTTAAAATTTTGTGGGGTTGAAATATATAGCTCAAAGCTATCGTTTACATTTTTGGAGAAAATGTTTTTTAGGGATGTGTTTATTTGCCCTTTACTACTACTCAACAGCACAATTGCAAAGAATGTCACACAATAAATTATTTTCATAACAGCTATTTTTATTAAAGTATTACTATTTAATAAAATGTTGCATTATTGGATAATAAAAAAAAAGCCCCGATGTGGAAACATCCGGACTTCTTGGTATAATGGTTCTGATTAGACTTTTTTGTATCTCACAAATGTATCAATGTAATTGATAATCAGCAAAATAATTTTATTTCTTAGCTACTCTAACATCAATTCTTCTGTTTTGTGCTTTACACTCTTTAGTATCGTTAGCTATACAAACAGGGTGTTGAGCTCCGTACCCTTCTGCACTTATTCTTTTTGCATCTGCACCTAATTTTACTAATTCTGCTAAAGCAATATTTGCTCTTTCGCCAGATAATTTCATATTTGATGCACTATCTCCACTGTTATCTGTATAACCACCCAAACGTAATTCTAAAGACGGGTAAGCAGCTAAAATAGTTGCAATGTTTTTAATTTGTTCTTGACTACTTGCTTTTAAGGTAGATTTTCCTGTTTCAAAGTATAGTCTATCTAAAGTAAACCAAGTTGTTTTATCTGCTGGTTTATCTGCATTTTTTACAAAATCTACTAAACGCATTTCGGCAGAGTTTGCACCAACATTAATTTCGGTACCATTGGGTAACTTTAGCATACCCATTGCACCTAAATCATAAGCAAAATCTCCATCGGCATCTAAGCTACCTTTTACAGTGTTAGTCGTTGTTGTTTCAACTCCAGCACTATCAATAGTTTTAATAACTTTTTGCTCAATAATAGTTGGAACATTAAGATTAATTGCATTCTTGCTCATCGTTTCCAATTGAGCCATCCGATTTGCTTGAATTTTATCATGGTGAATTTTTGCAAGAGAAGGAGCAATAACTAAACTAACAATACTCATCAATTTAATTAAAATATTCATTGATGGTCCACTAGTATCTTTAAACGGATCTCCAACGGTATCACCCGTTACCGAAGCTTTATGTGGCTCACTTTTTTTGTAGTACATTTCGCCATTTATTTCAACACCTTTTTCAAACGATTTTTTGGCGTTATCCCAAGCACCACCAGCATTGTTTTGAAAAATACCCATTAACACACCACTAACAGTAGCACCAGCTAAAAAACCTCCTAACACTTCTGGGCCAAAAACAAAACCAATAATTAATGGAGATAAAATTGCAATGGCACCAGGCAACATCATTTTCTTTAAAGAAGCTTCTGTACTAATCGCTACACATTTATCATATTCTGGCTTTCCTGTACCTTCCATAATACCAGGAATAGTACGAAACTGACGACGAACTTCTTCCACCATTGCCATAGCAGCTTCTCCAACCGCTTTAATAGCTAGTGAAGAAAATATAAATGGAATCATTCCACCGACAAATAAACCAGCCAATACATCAGCATGATAAATATCTATACCATCAATTTTTGCAATACCAACAAATGCAGCAAATAAAGCTAACGCAGTAAGTGCAGCAGACGCAATAGCAAAACCTTTTCCGCTTGCGGCAGTAGTGTTACCAACAGCATCAAGTATATCTGTTTTCTCTCTAACATCGGCAGGTAATTCACTCATTTCGGCAATACCACCAGCATTATCTGCAATAGGACCAAAGGCATCAATAGCAAGCTGCATAGCAGTTGTAGCCATCATACCAGCGGCAGCAATAGCCACACCGTACAAACCAGCAAAATAGTAAGAACCATAAATGCCACCAGCTAAAACTAATATAGGAAGCAAGGTACTTTCCATACCTACAGCTAAACCACCAATAATATTTGTAGCATGGCCAGTAGCACTTTGGCGAATAATACTCATAACAGGGCGTTTGCCCATAGCAGTGTAATATTCGGTAATAATACTCATTAAAGCACCCACTACAAGACCAACCATTATTGCACCAAAAACTTTGTTTGGCGTAAACGTAAAGCCACGTAAAACCATCGTTTCTGGCATTAAAAATTGTACTAAAAAGTAACAACCAATAGCCGTTAATACCATGCTACCCCAGTTGCCCATGTTCAATGCATTTTGTACTTTATGTGTGCTTAAACCTGCACTGTCGCTAATTCTTACGAAAAACGTACCTATAATAGATAAAATAATTCCCATCGAAGCAATAAGCATCGGTAATAAAATTGGCGCAAAACCCATAAAATTATCTACACCACTGCTTATTGTTTCTCTACCCAAAACCATTGTTGCTAAAACGGTAGCTACATAACTACCAAATAAATCGGCACCCATACCAGCAACATCACCAACATTATCACCAACATTATCTGCAATAGTTGCAGGGTTACGAGGATCATCTTCTGGTATACCAGCTTCTACTTTACCCACTAAATCGGCACCCACATCGGCAGCTTTTGTGTAAATACCACCACCAACTCTTGCAAATAGGGCAATACTCTCTGCACCTAAGCTAAAGCCAGTTAATATTTCTATTGTTCTCTCCATTTCTTCGCTGTTTACAGCGGCTCCTGGAGCAAAAATCATTTTTAAAATAATATACAATCCGCCTAAGCCAAGCACAGCTAAACCTGCAACCCCCATACCCATTACGCTACCACCGGTAAACGATACTGATAATGCTTTGCTTAAACTTGTTCTTGCAGCTTGTGCAGTACGTACGTTAGCTTTGGTAGCTATTTTCATACCAATAAAACCTGCTAATGCACTAAAAAATGCACCTATTACAAATGCAACTGCAATACTCCAATGGCTATTAGAATTAGTGTAGCCCATAAGGCCTAATAATAATGCACCAATAATAACGAAATACGTAAGAATTTTATACTCAGCTTTTAAAAACGCCATTGCACCTTCTGCAATATAAGTGCTAATTTCTTTCATGCGGTCGTTACCAGCATCTTGCTTGCTTACCCAAGCGTATTTAATAAAAGTGTACAATAAGCCTACAATGCCCATTGCCGGAATAACATAAATTAAATTGTCCATACGTAGTAGTTTGTTCTGTTTTTTGGACGGCAAAAATAGGGTAAAAGCGGCAAAAACAGGCATAAAACCAACAACAATACAAATTTATATGTGTATAAAATACATTTTGGGGCTATCAACTAAAAATAAAAGGGAACATTTGCTGCGGCTATACGCTACAAGTCCTCGTTACGCTACGCTGCACTGTGGGCTTTTCGCTACTATCCGCCATCCATTGGTCGGTATATTATTAATTTGGCTTTGCCTGTAGAATAGAGGGTGCAATTAAAATTATTATCTACCTAAAAAATAAATTTCAAATTCTTTTAAT
>JANNWD010000193.1:0-2897 GCA_031408315.1 Bacteroidota bacterium | reverse complement strand
GTTTAAATATACTATTGCTTAGTCTAGATCCAGGGTACCCATAAAGGGCACCCCTACAGGTTAATTGTGTAGGGGTGCCCTTTATGGGTACCCTCAGATCTACGCTTTTACTAGTTTTTATGTATTGGTGCAAGATGTGAGTTTACAGACGCTTTATGCAAACTAGCATTATTATCTTTAACTAGTCGAATTGACACTCCTTCAGCGCCATCGCCTACTAGCTGCGTTACTACATCTGTATTGTGCTCAATCTACAGTTCCGGAATAAAGGTACCCGATCGTGACAAAAAGATAATATTCACTACAATTATTTAATAATCTAGAAATCTCACAGTCGGATTGCTATATAAAGGATAGTCCGAATTTACTCACCTACCAGGATAGTTAAGTTAGCCTCAAATGCAAGAGCATCAAAGACTCGACTGAGTTTGAAGCGAAAATTTTCATTTTGTATGTCGATTGATTTCATCCTAAACTTTTCACAAATTATACTCAACTAAGTGTAAATACTGAGTGATGAATCGAAATGAATTTTGATAACTCAGGGTATTTTCGGATTAATCCTCATGCCAGTTTCGATTAAACTAAGTTGGAATAAAGCACGATCTCCTCGAGTATAATATTCTCCTTCTACAGGTAAAATATTGAGCATCTTTAAAATTTATAAAGACAATCTAATTGATTTAAATTCGCATTAAGCCATCGATCTGCTGGATCTATGTATAACTAGATCTACAAAGTGAAGGGTTAATTCACCAGATCTTATTGACTTAACCCGATCTCAAAATTTCTAATACCCCACCCCGATTTGTTGCCGACCGCTCTTAAAATACTTATGTTACATTCCCGTTTGCCTAGACTGTCTTCCGTCATAAAGAATTCTCTATCTCGACAAACTCTATCAACTGGTAATGGGTTTGGAGGATCGAGTCTGAAGATTGCACCAGTACAAGAATTAGTATTTCCGATAGTTAGTACTTCTGTCTTATTGGCAGGTTCCACGCCATCAACCTGCGTTGAAGAGTCTTCACCGTTAGTAATTGAAGTTAGCAAAATTGTGCTACTTGCTTTGTGGTTTTGGTGTCTAATTGGTGCCAATTTTTGTTTCAACAGTATTAGCGCGATAGTTGGTTCTTATACTCAAGATGTTTAGCAAAATATTTGGAGTTTGATTCCAGAATGCAGCTATCCCCCTAATTTCTAATTCAATCTGCTGAAGATCTGAATCGATCTCGAAATTGGATCGTATCTGTCAATCCAACTTCGAGACTTTTTTGGATTATTGAGAGCGAGGCAGGTTCTCGATCGAGACCTACTTACAGCTATTATTTAGATAGTTATTCTTGGTGCCATTTTGGTCTCCAACCCGGTTTAATTGTTTGATGCGATCGAGCGATCGCCAGACAGTCATCTGGTACATCATTTACAATTGTCGAACCTGCTGCTGTTGTGACCTCAACTCCAATATTCAGGGGTGCGACGAGAGTATTATTAGAACCAATCCGCGTGAAATTGCCGATGGTGGTTTGATGTTTATTTTTACCATCGTAATTAACGGTAATTGTCCCCGCACCAATATTCACTTGTTTGCCGACAGTAGCATTGCCGATATATGACAAATGAGCAACGTTAGTGTTGTCGCCAAGGGTCGTTTTTTTCAACTCGACAAAGTTACCTACCCGACAAGATTCACCCACCTGTACATGTTGACGGATATGGGCAAACGGGCCGATATTAGCATTGTGACCGATCGAGCTATCCACGATGACCGAGTGGAGAACTCTGACATTACTACCAATCTGGCTATTTTCAATTAGACTCCCAGGCCCGATCCGGCTACCGATCCCAATGCTGGTATTCCCCCGCAGATGAGTCTGGGGTTCGATAATTGCATCGACACCGATTTTAACCGTATCATCGATCGTCACGCTGTCAGGATCGACGATTGTCACCCCCGCTGCCATCCAATTATCTTTAATTCGCGATTGGATAATCTGATAAGCAGTAGCTAATTGACGGCGATCGTTAATGCCTAAAATCTCCTGATAATCGGGTACATCATATACCATCACTGGTGATAGGAAATTCACCGCATCGGTGATGTAATATTCCTGCTGATCGTTATTGCTTTGCAGTTTGGGTAAGACTTCTTTGAGTTTCTGCCAATTAAAGCAATATATCCCCGCATTCACCCGCCGATTTTGACGCTGTGTGTCTGTACAATCCCGATCTTCGATGATTTCTTTAAGCAGATCGCTACTATCGCAAAATACCCGCCCGTAACCTTGGGGATTGGGAATTTGGGCTGTTAGTATGGTCGCCGCATTTTGATGCTGTTGGTGGGTCTCTAAGAGTGCTCTGAGCGTTTCAGGGCGCAGGAGCGGCACATCGCCATTAAGTACGAGTAAATCTCCTGTAAAATCAGCTAGATGGGGCAGTAATTGCTGGACTGCATGTCCGGTTCCCAGTTGTTGTGCTTGCTCGACAAACTCTAAATCGGGATAATGGAGCATGGCTTGCTTGACTCGATCGGCTTGATAACCGACGATCGCCAGTTGTCGTTCTGGTTGAAGATCCGCACAACTAATCAGTACCCGTTCGACTAGCGATCGTCCTCCCAGTAAGTGTAATACTTTGGGTAAGTCCGATCTCATTCGCGTGCCCTTGCCCGCTGCTAGAATTGCTACTGCTACCATAAATATAACTACTACTGAAGGAAACTAAACACGCCTTTCTTAAAATACCCCATTGTTTGAGGTATGGATGCAATCGTTGGCAAAGTCTCTTCGAGAACGAGAATCGCGCATAGTTTGTCATAGAGATAATTTTTATGGGGGGGGGGGGGGGGGGGGGGGGGGGGGGGGGGGGGGGGGGGGGGGGGGGGGGGGGGGGGGGGG